>JACMNA010000001.1 GCA_014378765.1 Bdellovibrio sp.
AAAAGATTTCTTGCAGAAGACTAGCTTAACTTCGGCCTTCGTTCAAAAAGTTCAGTAGTAATATTATTGCTTAAAAACGGTAACCTAAACCGAGCCTAAACCCCAACGCCGGAACGGTTTGGGGATTCATATTATTTGAATATAATAATTTGAGATCGATTTCTGAAACAGCAAAAAAGTTTTTAACAAAAGCGCGGCCGACGGCCGAGGCGCCTAAACCAAATACCATTTCAGGTGTACCTTTGCTTTTCGTAGTGTTTCCAAAAAGTTTTGTATCGACGGACGTTTCGGTCGAACCTATATAGCCGTTGCCAAAAAATTCTAAATTGAGGGAGACCGCTCGTGGCACCGAGCTGACTTTGAAGAACCCGTAACCTAGCGAGATGAGTTGTTCCGAAATATTTTGTTCGACGCTTACATTGCCACTGGTCGAAATATCACTATGCAGGGCCTGCGCGTAAGTGGCGCGATATTGATTGTACTGAAGGGCGAAATTCAAAATTCCCTGATAAGTGCGGGTGGCCCGCGTTTGCTGAGTTGTATCTTCGTAACGGAATTGCAGATGCAAGGGTAGAACTTCGACGTAAAAGTCTGAGTTCGGTTCTAATGGCGCTTTTTTAAAGACATCAGCTGAGGCGCTTACCGTCAAAAGAAAAATTAGAAGCGCCGAAGCTAAATTCATAACGCACCTTGAATCGTAACTTGCCCGCCCTCACCGGCGCTGCAAACCTTTTTTTGGCTCGCGCTAGATTCTTTATTTAAATATTTTATTAAGAAAGCGCAGTTCTTTTCATTTAATTTTAATCCACTTTCAGAACGTTGCAACGCCTGCGCGAAGTAATTAAAAAAGTCTCTTGTTTCTAAAGTGTCGGCGCCTTGCACACTTAAAACATTTTTAGAAAGAGATTTTAAATACTGAACGACAACTCCGCCCATTGCTTTTTGAGCTTGCGGTAAGGTCATTGATTTTTCATCGACTTGCAAAGTTGTCAGTTGTTTTAAAAATCGAGCATGCGAGGTACCGATGTAATAGGCAAAAGAGGCTAAATAATTTTCGGGATTTCTTTTTGCTTGTGAGTTTGTGACGGCTTCATTTAATTTTTCTTTGGTGAAGTAGTCGCCGACGTCACTTTCACTCAGCGTCAAGGTGCGATCAGATTCAACCGATGGCAGGGACCAGCGAATAAAATTGGCGTCGCTTGTGTAAAGCCACCCCCAGAAATCAGCTAAACCTTCGTTCTGACCACGCAATAAAGTATCGTTAAAATAGTGAGCACGTTCGTCTTCGCTTAGTTGCGATTGAATTTTAATAACTTTGTCATCTGTGGTAGCAGTTTCAGCATGAATAGAAGCGCTATTTGTGATTGGAATATTTTTCGCAACGGCAGGTTTAATAACTAACTTGTAGAACAATGAATGAAAGTGTTCATGCGCGATGATTCCGGCGTTTAACGAAATAGGTAAATCACCCAAAGTAAACGGCACGAACATCATCGCGTCGGTTTGCCCGTTGTAGAACGCGTTGTTACGGCTCATATAATAATTGCCGTCAATTTGCGTCTCAACACCCACTGAACGCGGCCACGTATTAATTCCGCCGGCGCCCACAAAGATATCCAGCTCGGCCAAATTTTGCATGTGAAAATATATTGTTGCCATTTGCATTGAAACTAAATCAGTTGGCACAAAGAAAGACGACGCTTTCGTGAAATGCGCGCGGGGCGCTGATCCGGTTAAACCTTGCTCGTTTGCACCGGGAGCGTAAAAGAATTTAACGAATGCGCCGGCCACTTCTTTTAAATTTTTGATTCCTTTTAAAGTAACGACTTGAACAGAATATTCAGTTGCCGAAGTTGGTGTAGCGATTTGCACGGCGACATCGCCATTAGCTTCGTCAGTTTTTGATTTGGGTGCGCAAGATGCAACAACTAATGAAACCAATAGCAATAAAAATTTACCTTTAGAATGACCGACTGATTCCCCTAGCATGACTCCCCCGAGCGCTATATTGAACTGCGTTAAACTTAGAGTATTTCATCGAAAATCTCCATTTTTATGGGTATTTATGTGGGTTCAATGAATTCTCGTGAAACCATTACACACCAATTGAATCCCCAGCAGAAAAAAGCCGTCGAAACTTTAGACGGTCCTGTATTAATTCTTGCTGGTGCTGGTTCTGGCAAGACGCGCGTGCTCACGCATCGAATGGCAAATATCATTGCCAGCGGATCAGCCTCAACCGATGAAATTCTGTGCGTAACCTTCACAAATAAAGCGGCGAAAGAAATGGAGCACCGAATTTTTAAAATCTTAAGTGATTTAGGAATTCCGGTCACGCGTGATTTATGGGTTAGTACTTTTCACTCATTTTGCGTGCGAATTTTAAGAAAACATATTGATCTGCTTGATTATAAAAAGCCTTTTACCATCTACGATTCGGGCGATCAACTTGCGATGGTAAAACGTTGTATGAAGGCCTTAAATATTAACGATAAAATGTTTCCGGCTAAAAACTTTCAATCACGAATTAGCGGCGCAAAAATGCTGGGCTTGCTTCCCGATAAAATTAGCGCCACCCGCGGCACTGGCGTCTTCACGATGGATCCGAAATCATTAGAAGTGTACACCCGTTACGAAGATGAAATGAAGCGCGCCAATGCTTTAGATTTCGACGACCTCTTACTAAAAACCTACGAATTATTTCGTATGTATCCGGCCCTACTTGAGCAATATCAAAATAAATTTCGTTATATCATGGTTGATGAGTATCAAGACACGAACCACATTCAGTATTTGCTTGTGCAGTTATTAGCGAAAAGTCATCGCAACTTGTGCGTCGTGGGTGATGAAGACCAATCGATTTATTCTTGGCGTGGAGCTGATATTTCAAATATTCTTGATTTTGAAAAAGACTTTCCCGAGGCTGTGATAGTAAAGCTTGAAGAAAATTATCGCTCAACTAGTAATATTGTAACGGCCGCTACGAAAGTGATTGCCAACAACACCCAGCGAAAAGAAAAAACATTGTTTACAAATAATCCTCAAGGCTCTCTGATTCAAATTCGTGAAGAGCGAAATGAATACGATGAAGCCCGCTACGTAGCCAAGACAATTCAGTCGCTGATGGATACGGGTGAAAGTAATTTAAATGATTACGCAATATTTTATCGCACGAACGCTCAGTCGCGCGTGCTTGAAGAACAGTTACGGGCGTTAGCTATTCCGTACCGGCTTATTGGGGGCATTCGCTTCTACGAACGCGCCGAAATTAAAGACGTGTTAGCTTACTTAAGGCTTTCAATGAATTTTCGTGATGATATTGCGCTAAAGCGAATCATTAATGTGCCTGCGCGCGGAATTGGTAAGACTACCGTTGAGCTTTTAGAAGAAAAGTCGAACGAAAAAAGACTTTCGCTTTACGAAACCATTCAAGTCGTCATTAACGAAAAAGTTTTTAATGCCGGCACGACCGCAAAACTTCGTCGTTTTAGCGACCTCATTGAAGACCTCATTAATCAACAAAAACAGTTTAGCCTGACGCAATTTTATTCGATTGTGTTAGAAAGAACTGAGTACGTTCAAGTCTTAAAAAAAGAAGATACGCCCGAAGCTGAAGCCCGCATCGAAAACTTAGAAGAGCTTGATAATGCCATGGCGCAGTTTGAGCACGAGCGTGGCGAAGAGGCGACTTTATCGAATTACCTTGAAGAAATGACCTTAGCCTCTGATCAAGATCAGGTCGATGGCACGATCAACTCAGTGACCATGATGACGTTGCACATTTCAAAAGGTTTAGAATACCCGTACGTATTTATTATTGGTTGCGAAGAAAATTTATTTCCGTCGAACAGAGGCGAAGAAGTAAGCCCGGATGATCTTGAAGAGGAGCGCCGGCTGGCTTACGTCGGAATGACTCGCGCGCGCGAAAAACTTTGGATGACTCACACTAAAATTCGGCGCGTCTGGGGCCAAGAACAGATGAACCCACCATCACGGTTTTTAAAAGAGATTCCAAAGGAACTGACCGAATTTAGTTCGGCCGTATTTGCCGGAAACACACCCCGCTTTGCGACGGGCGGCCGCTTTGGGTCAGCTAATTACGGCAAGGAAAAATCTTACGATGATTTCTCGCAAACAAGTTATTCTGACGATTACTCGCAAGACGATGCGGCCTTTCAAGTTACAAAATCAAGTGGCTATGAAAAAGGCCAACGCGTTCGTCACCCAACTTTTGGACCCGGTTCAATTTTTGCGACCGAAGGTGACGGCGACAATTTAAAGATCAGCGTTTTATTTCAAGATAATACAATAAAGAAATTTGTGGCGAAATACGCTCGGCTAGAAAGAATCTAAAAATAAAAAAAAAGCCCAACTGGAAAGCTGGGCTTTTTAAAAGTCATTTTAATTCGTTCTAATTAAAACGCGAAAGTTGCGGCTACGGCATAGTAATCTGAAGGTCTTTGGTAATTCGTTAAATTATCATTAAAGAAATTTCCAAATGAAGTTGTTTCTAAACCAATATTTAAACTTTGAGATAACTTGTAAAGAACTCCCATTTTCCAAACGGGGCCAATCACTGTTTCATCAGCTTT
>JACMNA010000091.1 GCA_014378765.1 Bdellovibrio sp.
GTACTGGCGTTTTTACTTGGAATTTTTGCGAAACTTGTCAAGAGCGAGCTGAGTTTACCTAAAGATCTTTATTCTACTTTATCAATCTACCTTTTATTGGCGCTTGGCTTAAAAGGTGGCGTAGAGCTGTCTGAAAGCACTTTTCAAGTTATTGCTTGGCCCGCGTTTGTCACAATCGTTCTGGGATGCATTACTCCTGTTTCTACCTACTTGATCATGAGAAAGCTTGGGCGATTCGGGCAAGTCGATGCGGCGGCATTGGCTGCGCATTACGGATCAGTTTCAGCTGTCACGTTCATCGCGGCTTCTCAGTTTGTTGGACAGATGGGAAAGACAGCCGAGGGATTTATGCCGACTCTTTTAACGCTGCTTGAAAGTCCCGGTATTCATATCGCGCTTGCAATCGGCGCGTTGAAGCGAGCGAAGACTCTTTCATCAAACTCAAGTGCAGAGAAAAAAACCAATGCTGCCATTTTTCACGAAATTCTGACAGCTCGTTCAATGATTCTGCTTGTCGGTGGTTTAATTGTTGGGCTTTTAATGGGCGCTAAAGCCTACGAACCGATAAAGCCATTTTTTGAAACGGGCTTTAAAGGCGCTCTCGTTTTATTTCTTTTGGAAATGGGTATTGTTGCCGGCGCAAGACTTTCGGATCTTAAGAAAGTTGGGTTGCCTTTAATATCATTGGGCATTCTAATTCCGATTCTTCATGGTTGTTTGGGTGTGTTTCTTGGACATTGGTCAGGCTTGTCAGTTGGCGGCGCGACAGTATTAGGTGCGATGGCCGCAAGTGCCTCATACATCGCAGCACCACCTGCTGTCAGAATGACTTTGCCTGAAGCTAATCCAACGTATTATCTAACTGCAAGCTTAGCCGTTACTTTCCCATTTAATTTAGTCGTCGGAATTCCAATGTTTTTTAAATTATCCGAATGGCTTGCCGTCTAAGGAGGCGAAAATGAAGCTTATCAATTTTAAACTTGTAACAATAATCTGCGAACCAGTTTTAAGTTCGCGAATCTTAGCGCTAAGTCATGAGCTTGGCGCGACGGGATTTACTATGACCGAAGTCAGGGGGCAGGGTAACGGCGAAAAAAGCAGCGGAGAGATTCCTGATTCAAAAATAAAAATTGAGATTGTGATGGCACCTGATGTTGCTGTTCATCTTATGAATTTAATGTCTGAAACCTATTTTGAAAATTACTCAATCATCACATATTTGGCAGAAATTTCAGTTCTTCGATCTGAAAAATTTGATTCCGAAAAGACGTAAATTGAATTTAACTTAAAAAATATTATCAAAGAATTAATCGTGTACGACGCTTCACTAGCTATCCCCGCAAGTATATTTGGCGACCGCACTTGCCAAGTCTGCAAAGTTTACGGGCTTGGGAAGGAAATCCGTACACCCGACATCAAGACATTTTTTGCGGACCTCACTCATCGCGTGCGCGGTAAGTGCGATGATTGGTATTCTATATCCAGCCTCGCGTAAACGCTGGGTAACCTCACGCAGGCTAAAGTCATTTATGAATCGCGCTCTTCGACCTGGGGAAGCCCGCGGTTTTTTCATAACGAGTGAAATCAACATTATATTGAAAAAATGTTGATTTCATTCATGCTGCAAATATGACAAATGAAATGCCCCCCGAATCAGTTAAAAGCATCGGAATTATAAGATAACTATCCCACTTTTCCAAAAATACTCCATAGACGATCAATGTCTTCTTTCAAGAGACGAGCAAGGAATGTGGTGTAGGGAACCCCTTGCGCCTGAGATAATTTTTTAACTTTTTCAAGCGTACGTGGGTCGAGACGCATATTTACCTGATTAGAAATGACTAAAGGCACCCGTTTTTTTTTACTGGCGTTTACAGTAATTTTCTCAATTTGAGCGGAAGTTAAAGATTCCAATTTCGTTTTACGCGCTTTCATATTTTACTCCTTTTTTTATTTAATCGTCGATAAGCATTAATAACACCAAGAACTTCAAGACTTGCTCCTTCAAATAACCAAATAATTCTATAAATTTTATTGCTAGATTCCATCTGAATATCTGCGACAAAATAATCTGTATCATTAGTCGATGAGTCCACTGGAAAAGTGTGTCCATTGAGTGCCATCACTAACTCAAGTATTAAAGCATCGTTCATATAAGAGCTATGTTTCTTTAAATAATGCCGGCCAATTAAAACTTTTTTAATTTTATTTCCATTAATATTCACTTCAAGCTTATATTCAGTGGGCTTTTTACTCAAAGAAACTCCTCTATGCTGCTATACGCTAATATTCATATCTACTTGTAACTATATGTTATTTATTTTTATTTGTATAGCAATTAAAAGTTAGTAAAAATCATCGTGACGGCTAACAGGTGGAGCTATCCCTATTTCAGCCAACGCTTGCTGGCTATTTATCTTATCGCCTTTTTTGTAGCCTGAAACAGACTTTCATCTTTAAGGGCCAGAGCCGTTAAATATCCATTTACAAAACTTTCACTCAAAGACTGCCCAAGACTTCCACCATCGAGTCAGTAGAACCACAATTTCAAGTGCAAAAACAGAATGTAAAATAGAATTTTTTTAATGTTTTTTTGCGAGCTATCAAAACAATTGGTAGAGATTTCAGTTCATCAATTAAAATTCGTAATACGTGGCTGGACTTTCGTGCGGCCCTTCCGCCTTCTCTGGATTTGACAACAATAAAAATTAAAAACGTATCTATGTGATACGCTAAAATTCCTCGCCAGCTCAAGCTGGGTTGCATTTAAAATATTTATTTGAGCCATGCTGTATTTTAATTTTCCTATGTAGAACTTAGACAGTTTCAGTGACTTTAACCCACTCTAGGGGTTCTAGGCATACAGCTAGCCTTGCTTAAGTAATCGATTTCATTGCCGATACACCTATAGAGGGACGTCAATGGCTCTAAGGTTACCTTTTTTAAATCTTATTTTTAACACCAAAAATTTATTTATAATTTTTGGTTTGTTATTATTTTCAAACGTTACGTTTGCGACACCTAAAAATATTTCGTTTAGTTCAAGAATTTATAATCCTGATGGCACAGCGCTTGAGGCTTCAAGCGTACAGTTTAAGTTTTCACTGATGAACCCACTATCAACGTGCGTGATTTATTCTGAAACTTTTTCGGCAGTTAATCTCACGGGTGCAAGTGGAAGTGTGGTGTTAGCAATTGGCGCCGGAACAAGAACGTATCCTGCGGCGGGCGGTATGGTTTGGTATGACGCCTTTAATAACGCGACAGCAACTTACACTTGTCAGACTTCTGGAACTTATTCTCCGACTTTAATTGATACTCGTAAAATGGTGATGCAGTTTAACGATGGGTCGGCGAACGGTTGGCAAACCATGCCTGCAATGGATATTAACAGCGTACCGTATGCGATGTTTAGTGAAGATTCTGAAAAGTTTTCTGGTCGTCCGGTTACTGATTTTGTGTTGGGATCGGCACTACCGACGTGTGGTGGCACAGCCTACCTTAATTACAATGGAACTACTTTTACTTGTTCGATTCCGGCAGGCGCTGGCAGCGTAACCACCGTTAGTTCTACAAACGCATACATCAGTGTAGCGAACGGAACCTCCACTCCCGCGATAACCATTAATGTTGGAACTTTAGCAAATACAGTCGCTGCTGGTAATGATTCAAGGTTCACAGACTCCCGCGCGCCCAACGGCGCAGCCAGCGGAGATTTATCTGGCACTTACCCCGCGCCCACATTAGCAGCCATCGGCGGCGGCGGCACTGGGACAAAAATTACTTTTGATACCAAGGGCCGCGTGACTTCATCAACAAGTTTAAATTCAAATGATGTGACCACTGCGCTTGGATATCTGCCAACATCTGCGGGCTTAATAAATAATTTCATTTACGTTGGTAACGCTTCGAACCTGGCAATTGGAGTGGCAATGTCAGGTGATGCCACGATCACAAACACGGGAATATTAACAGTGACCCCCTTAGCGATTACAAATGCTAAAATTAATGACGTGGCTTTTAGTAAAATCACCGGGAAGCCGACAACTTTAGCCGGCTACACAATCGCGATGACTTCGGGTGATGTGACGACCGCATTAGGTTACACGCCGTCCACGCAGTTGTGGGTAAAGAACGCGAGCAATGATGTCACTTACTCGGCCGGAAATATCGGTATCGGTACAAGCACTCCCGCTGTTGCATTAGATGTGGGAAGTAAAACTGATGCCATCCGTGTTCCTTCAAGCACGACGGCCAACCGCCCTACCGCCGCCGCCAACGGAATGATTCGTTACAACACCGATAACAGTAAACTAGAAGCTTTTGTTGGAGGAGCTTGGCAAGATCTTGCGGCCGCAGCGACTGGCGGTTCATATCTTTCATCAACGGGTGGCACGATATCGGGAGCTTTAACGATTAGCTCTGGTGGTGCAAATATCACCGGCGGAATTAATCTTAACTCAGGCGATATTACAAATGCTCGTAATATTACGGGTGCTGGCGCAGTTGCCATTGCGGCCGGCGGAACAAATCAAAACTTATCTTTAAACTCAAGCGGTACTGGCTCTACAAATATCGGTACTGGTAACGGCACTTCGTTATCCGTGCTTGATGTCGGCGGAGCTTCGGCGAACTACGTAACCGTCAAAGGTGCTACGGCGACTAATTCTCCAGTAATCGGAACAGCTGGCAGTGATGCCAACATTAATCTCGCTTTTACGCCTAAAGGCACTGGTAATACATTATTTACTTCTGGAAACATTGGTATCGGAACGACGACGCCTGCAGTTAAACTTCAAGTCTACGATTCTGATCCACACGTAAATATTTTCGCGACAGTCAATTCCCGAGGAATAGATGTTTGGCCATCGAATGGTGCGATTGACTCATCGAACTCGACTCTTTTTCTAAATCGTTTTAATAGTAATAATGTTGGGTTAGCGAGCGGCGGCGGCAGCGTTAGCATTGGTACAACAACCCCAATGTCGAAATTGACAATTTATACAGGTAATGCCAGCAATGCTAACGAAGGTATTTCACTGACGAGGGGCCCAACTCCTGACAATGTGCTGGGCTTCCGACTAAAATCTGACGGTGCTGGTGTGTACCGTGGCGCAATTACTATAAAAGATATTTCTAACCCGGAAGTCGAAGCCATTACGATTGTGCCGACTTCTGGAAACGTTGGTATCGGGACGACAAATCCGGGTGCAAAATTACACGTCCTTAATACTTCTGTTATCGAAAATAGTAACGCGTCAGTCTCGAGCGCAACTTTGGCATTTTGGAAAACTCGAAATTATGCAGCCACCTTAGCCAATGATGAGCTAGGCGCAATTTCATTTTACGGACACGATGGAGTCGGCGTTCAACGAGGAGCATTTATCGTTTCACGAGGAGATGGCGCTCCCAGCGCGGGATCTGTACCAGGCAACCTTACTTTTAATACAACTCAGTCAGGTAGTGCCGATAGCACCGAGCGACTTCGCATAACTCGTGATGGTAATGTTGGTATTGGTACGCCGTCACCTTCAGCGAATCTTCACGTAGGATCTACGAATCCAACAACTGAGATGCGAATAAACGGAACGGCTAGTGCCTTGAGATTTGTAACCTATATGGACGGCACTAACTTTATACAAAGTGGAGCTAACTATTCGGTAGGCTCATCAGCTGATTTGGTTTTTAGCAATGTGAGCGCGACACAATCTAACATGATCATTAAAGCAAGCGGTAACGTCGGCATAGGCACGACAAATCCGGCCGTCGCCCTCGACGTCGGCAGCAAAACCGACGCCATCCGTGTTCCTTCAAGCACGACGGCCAATCGCCCCGCAGCTGCCGCGAACGGTATGATTCGTTACAACACGGATAACAGCAAACTTGAAGCTTACGTTGGCGGCGCATGGCAAGATTTGGCGGCCGCAGCGACTGGCGGTTCATATCTTTCATCAACGGGTGGCACGATATCGGGAGCACTCACGATTAGCTCTGGTGGACTCAACTTAAGTAGCGGCGACATAACAAATGCTCGTAATATTACTGGCTCAGGCCCAGTTGCCATCGCAGCCGGTGGAACTAATCAAAACTTATCTTTAAATTCAAGCGGCACAGGTTCAACGAATCTTGGCACTGGTAATGGAACTTCACTATCAGTGCTCGATGCCGGCGGAGCTTCGGCAAACTACGTCACCATCAAAGGCGCTACGGCAACAAACTCTCCGGTGATCGGCACGGCCGGTAGCGATGCGAATATTAATTTATCATTTACGCCTAAAGGCACAGGTAACACTTTATTTACTTCTGGAAACGTCGGTATCGGAACGACTACGCCTATTTATTCACTTCATGTTGCGCAGGCAACTGCTGGAGCCTTTGTAAGTTCGGCGACTGCAAATACAGATATTACCGGTGGCTCAAGATTCATGGCTTTGAGTACGGCGGGAGCTCTGTCCATCGAAAATATAAATTCAAGCTCAACCCTTGGCGGCGCCACGGCGGGCGACGCGCGAGCACCCGGCGGGGGAAGTATTTATTGGTCACCCGGTGCTGCACCACTAAGTATTACCGCCTTAAACAATGGAGTCAGATTTTTTACCGGAGGAGACACTGCAGCTTTTGAAAGAATGCGCATTTCAGCCAATGGAAACGTCGGTATCGGAACTTCAACTCCAATCTCTAAGTTCGAGGTTGCTTTAGGGGGTAGTGGCGGAAATGGCATGACCTTAAGTCAGCCAGCTCCGGGTGCGGCACCATTTTTTACATGGAAAACTGGAGATGCTTCAAATAATATGTTCAGTGCTCGTTATTCGGGTGGCGCTTCTGGATATTTTGAAATGGGAACCGGTGATAATTTATCTTGGTCGCCCAAGATGTCGATTACGGCGTCTGGTAACGTCGGTATCGGGACGACGACGCCGTCGGGAAATTTACATGTCAGTTATAACAATGCTACCGGATACTCCATCATTCGAAATGACAACTCCGCGGGCGGAAATTGGGGTTGGCTAGCCTCTGCTCCTGGTTCACCGCTCGGTACAAATGGAATGTGTTTTGAGCGCGGCGGAATCTGCAGAGTCAGTTTAACGGATACGACATTCTCTGGCGTTGACGCCTATTTTACCGGTAATGGAGTTGTAGCGAGCAAACTAAGTGTTGGAACGACAACGCCAGCGACAAGCCCACTAGGGGTTTTTGGAAACGATGGAACCATATATAAACGTTACATGCAGATTTCAGATTCAACTCCGGGAAAATATTTTGCGTTAATGAAAGATTTTAACGGAGACGGTACAAATCAACAGGCCATTCAAACTGGTGATTCGTTGCTATTCGCGGTTGGCGGAACAAAAGTCATGCAAATCGCGAACACTGGTAACGTCGGTATCGGTACGACGACTCCGAGTAGTAGATTAAGTGTTGAAGGACCGGATAACTTAAGTGCTACAAATTACTTCCAAGAAATAGCTCCATCAGGCACCGAAGGAGTTGGTCTCGGCTACCAAAATATTCGTAAAGTCGGATCTTCAGCCAATAGTAATTTATTTATTGATGGAAAAGGAACTGGAAATTTAATTTTACAGACCGTAGCCTCTGGCAACGTCGGCATAGGAACGACGACGCCGACGGCCTTACTAGATATCCAAGGTGCCAATCCGGTTGTTAATGTAAAAGCTACAACTGGAACTAATGTAACTTTTCAAAAATTTACTAATTCCACTGGAAGTTTATATTTAGGAATTGAAGGTAGCAACGGAGGCCAGCTTTTAGGAAGTGGCTCCCCTTACGATGCCGCCGTTGGTTCAGGTACAAACACAGGCCTTAGAATTGCCACAAACAACGCTACACGAATTTACGTAGATTCGTCAGGGAGTGTCGGTATCGGTACAACAACCCCAAGCTACAAACTCGACGTACAAGGCGGAGACATCAACGCATCAGGAAGTGTTCGCGCTGCAGGTGTTGCAATAACTTCGGACATCAGATTTAAAAAAGATATTCAAACTTTAGATCTTTCGTTAGAAAAAATTCTTTCTGTTCGCGGTGTTGCCTACAATTGGCGAACGCAAGAATTTCCAGACCGGCAGTTTAATGATCGTCATCAAATTGGTGTGATTGCTCAGGAAGTAGAAAAAGTATTTCCCGAGGTCGTCGATACTGGTAAAGATGGTTTTAAGTCAGTGAACTATCCAGCCCTGGTAGCTCCGTTGATAGAAGCTGTTAAAACGCTCTACAATCGCATTACAGGCGTTGAATCTCATCAAATTACCCAAGACCGTCAAATAGCTGCTGTAGTGGCCGATAAAGCAGCCGTGGACGCAATAGTTCAGCAGCTTCACGCCGAGAATGTGGCTAAGGATAAAGAAATAGCTACAATCAAAGCGCAGGCTCAAGCCGATAGCGCCGCCAAAACTAAAGAAATTCAAGCACTAAAAAACTATCTTTGCGCTAAAGATCCGCGCGCTGCAATTTGTAAATAAATTTCAATTACTTCTGCCGCTTCCGGCGCCTTCACACGGACTCTGACCTTCTGATCACCCCGATATGACGAACGAAGCACGGTTTTCATCTTATTTGGTACAAAGACTTTTTCCTGCTCAAGATTAAATAATTTCTGATAGTTACAGGTTTGCCAACGACAAATAACTACTGACTAAATAACGACACCTACCAAAAAAGTAATTAAATTTCGTGGATAAACCAATCTCGCGGTGAACGATATCTTTCACCCCACACGCCACGGTCAACTCGCTCACCTACACTTATCACCATTACTATGCGATCGCTGAATTTGAGATTTAAAATCTTTTTTATGCGAGATTCATCGAATCCCTCCATAGGACATGTATCAAAGTCTTGGGCGGTTATTGCCAACATAAAGTTCTGACAGGCTAAAGCAGCAGATTTAATACATATTTCCTCTCGATCACGCAAAGACCAAGGTTTACGTGGAGTGGGCTTTAAAATTCCAACAATATTAAATATCAACCATTTAAAAGGCGCCAAAATTTGGAAACCATACAGGAATGGAATAAGTTTTCCGTAATACGTTTGCATCAACTTTTCTAACCCGGCAGGAGTTCCGCGACTTAAAATGTCTTGCGATGTTTTTTTCCAAAGTGAAGGCCGCACAGAAACAACTAGCAGCTCTTGCGCTGACTCTGCAGATCCTTGACTTAAGCAAGCAACAGCTAAATTCTTTTTCTTTTGCTCGCTATGCACCCAATGAAACTGCCACGTCTGCAAATTCGATGAATTCGGAGCCAGCAAAGCTGCATCTAGCGCTTTATTCATCACCTCGGTGGGCACTTTTTTATCAGAGTATTTTCGAATGCTTCTTCGTTTTTCGACAACTTCAAAAAATTCCATAGTTTAATGATTGCAGAACAGCGTCGACTTGCCAACGAATTTCATGCCCTCTACAAATTGATAACTTGTGGCTAATTGTTAGGTTATAGAACAATAAACCGGCCAAAATGAACTTTACTATCAGACTCGGCTGCGAACTAATGGACGTATTTAAGATAAAATGTGAAAAAAACGGAGTTTCACCAACGGGTGTTTTTAGCATATCAAATATTTTAACTCGAGTTATTGGTCACCTAACCCTTGCACAAGACCATCTGATTTCGATCATTTTTTATTCCTAAAATATGGCAAATTTCGTTTTTGATGAGCCTATCAGTCGCATGACGTAGAGTCTTGGCCGCATGACCGTTTTAACATCGTTAAATCATTGCAAACAAAAAACCTCGATTATAAATTAAACATCAAAATTTAACTTAAAAAACAGGGTAACCTCAGCTGCATTAGAAATCCAAAGTTCATTAGTCTTCGAAATAGTAGGCAGTCCTAAACCATTCGTACGAAAAGTTAAATGTGATTCTTGTTCCATTCAAACCTTTAGTTTTGTTATACAATCGAAATGGTAGCGAGACGTTTCCTTACCTCTTGCGCCTTGATTTCACATAATTAACTTTTGATCAACGACACAATCTAACTAACGACCTGTATAATACCAATGCCAAGGTTCGTAAATAATCCCCTGATCATTATCTCGTGGGTAACTCAAGCGAAACTCAAAGCGAGGTGCATTTTTTTTCAACCAGAGAAACTCTTGAGTTTTTTCAAAGTCTTCTTCTAAAATATTTTTTCCGTCAGCATGAACATCTATAGCAAGACCAGAATGGTGCTCGCTAAATCCTGGTATAGCTATGTGAGTTAGAATATTTTCAATTAGTCGCTCATTTTTAAGATGTCTTTCAATAAGACTTTTTTGATGAAGATAAGATCTAAAACCGGAAAAAGGTTTAAGCTGTATTTGATTTTTTTGAGCAGCATCTTTCATTGCTCGCCATGCTATTGCGGCAGAAGCCTGCAAAATAAATGGCTTACCTTCAAAATCAATCTCGACAATTTCCAATGAATTAAGATCTGGCTGAGGCTGAAATTTAAGTTTATTTGTACTCAGATGAACTTCAGAAATACCTAAGCTTTGATGAATATCGATTAATAATTTATCCATCATATTTTAACTACGACCTTTTGCCGCAACGGGAACCAAAGAAGCAAATCGTTCACGAACTTCCTTATATTCAGGTTCTGCTTCATATCCATTTGGATAAAGTACAACATCGGGACTTAGTCCCATAAAAGCAGCAAGCTTTAAAGCAATACGAGGACCGACTTCACGGCGATTCTTTTCTATCGCAGAAAAATTAGCCTGTGAAATCTTACAGGCATAAGCCATGTCATCTTGTTTAATATTGGCAAAGGGTGACCCCGTTATGAAGGTTTTAAAGGCCCATTTGAATCTATTAGACAAATGCCATTCAAGGATTAGCCACCGAAGCGGCGCCAACACTTTTGAAATTTGGTTTTGAAATTCTAGAGCTTCAGGTTGCTTGGGCCATTTGCGGTGTACGCAATGCAGCCTCGTCCAAGGTAATGGAAAAAATTAATATGAAACGAGTTGGCCATCTTATAAAACACAAAGAATACAAGGGTGGTTGGCATGATAGCTACAGGTATGAAATAACTTTGCCCGATTATTCTAACAACCGAAAAAACCTTCTATAAAATTTATCTTCCCGTTTATATTTATAGCTTTTGGCCTGGGCGCTGGTTAAGCGGTTATAAAAAACTCGAGCTATGATTTTACGCTTTATAGAAATTACTGAAGATATTTCTTACACGACAACGGTCTAGTGTTATTAGAAGCGTTATTGAATTTGACACTAATTAATAATTTCATAGGGGACAAAAGGCTAGCTAAAAAAAATATTAATATCCGACGAAGGCCGTGCCGATGTCTAGTTCGAGCAATTAATACACATCATGCTTAAGAGGTTTTATGAAGACTTGCACCACACTAAAAAGATTTATTTGGTTAACAAGCGCAACGGCTTTAATTGGTTTATTTCAGGGCTGTAGTCGGGATCAGGCTAAGGTTAATTCAAATTTGCCAACCAAGCAAAGTCTTGAACAAGTTGCTAATAGCAATTCAAAACTAAGCAGTCAGTCTTCAATTAAATATTTCGGCTTCTTCGCGGACGGAATGGCTGGCGTAGGAACTGGAAATTATATTAGCGAAACTTCTAAGGTTCCAAATATCAACTTTATTAGTTCTGAAAATATTTCTGGCTTAGGGTCAAAGATTGAAGCCGCCGCCAAGGGTGGTAACAAAGTAGTCATTATTGCTGAAGCTTATTTATTCAATTGGCAAACGGTGGAGCTGCAGTCTAATTTCAAAACAAACCTTTATACGTTAAAGAACTATTTAGATACTAATGGTTACGCTGATAACGTGGCTGGTTTTTACATGGTTGATGAGCCTTACTTTAAAAACGTTACGGCAAAGTCACCATTAAGCGAACAACAAGTTTATAACAATCTTCAAGAAGCCGCTGCTCAGATGAATCAAATTTTTGGTTCTAAAATCATTATGGTCACTGAAGCTTACCCGACGTTTGATAAGTATCTCGAAACTGGAAAGTGGCTCGGGTTTCCACCTGAATATAATTGGATTGCGGTCAACTGCTATTTAGTCTACGGTTCAATTTGCGATACCGATGAGAAATACACAAAATATGTAACCGCTTTAAATTCTAAACTGGTTGCAAACCAACAAATAATTTTGACCTTAGATAATTACTTGAACTCAGTGCCAGGGGCCAATGCGGGCCCAGAAAATAAACTGATTGCCCGAACTAAATTACAAATTGCTCTTGCACAAAAATTTAATTCACCAGCCCTAATTTCGTTTCTTTACCAAAGCCAAATTAATGAGAATGAAAGCTTAGTTGGCTTGAATAATTTGCCGAACTTAAAAGATTACATTTTTAAATTAGCGACAACCATTACGGGCAAAGTAGATTCGGGCGGAATGACGTTGCCAATATCTCCAATTGCTGCAATTACAACCCCTCCCCAGTCGGATAACTGTGTTAACTTAGAGCCAGCTTGTGAAGGTCACGATTCGGTTCGCAGAAATTCTTGCGGCGTCGTCGTTGAAACTTGGAAAAATGCACCGATCTGCCCTTCGACTCCTGCGCCAGCCCCGGCACCGGCTCCAGCAAATAATTGTGTTAACTTAGAACCTGCTTGTGAAGGCCACGATTCGGTTCGCAGAAATTCTTGCGGTGGCGTCGTTGAAACTTGGAAAAATGCACCGATCTGCCCCGCGACATCAGCTCCAGCCCCGGCACCGGCTCCAGCAAATAACTGTGTAAACTTAGAGCCTGCTTGTGAAGGCCAC
>JACMNA010000092.1 GCA_014378765.1 Bdellovibrio sp.
AACTAAACTAGTCAGTACAAAGCGTAGCAGGATGACGCCTGACAAATATTTCGACATTGAACTGCTTCTGATTAGATTTGAGCTTACGCTTTCGGTCATATCAGTCTATTTAGCATTCTATGGGCCGCTTTACCTCGAAAAGAATTAGACGTTTCTATTATTTTTTACAGCGGAAGTTTCACTTTAAAAACGACTTTTCCTAAGCTCGTCAAAATACTTAACTTTGGTTGTCGCACTGAATTTAACGACGTGCTTATCTAGTACCTTGCTAAACCGTACGTGAGAATGATCGAAGGCCGATGTAGACAGTGATATGAACAACCCTATTATTAAGCTGGCTAATTTTTTCACGAATTAACTTCTTCTCCACGCGTGAAATTTTTTTAAGAATTGCAGAACTTTTTTGGGAGCGTGAGCTTTTTTCCAAACGCCGGCAGCATATTTATTAGCTTCGGCCATGGTTGGATAACTGTGAATCGTAGACAAAATTTTATTCAATCCTAGTCCATATTTCATCGCTATGACAAACTCGGGCAATAGATCGCTTGAATGATCAGCCACAATCGTGACCCCAAGAATTTTATCTTTGCCGGGGACTGTGAGCACTTTAACAAATCCGTAATCACTTGAATCGGCAATTGCGCGGTCTAAATCATTAATTTCGTATTTTGTAATTTCATATTCGATTTTTTTCTCTTTAGCGTCGGCCTCGTTAAGTCCGATGCGTGAGATTTCGGGGTGAGTAAAGGTCGACCAAGGCAAGTGGTCGTAATTTATTTTAAATTTCTTAAAGGGTGAAAAAAGAGAATTCACCGACGTGAACCACGCTTGGTGCGAGGCTGCATGCGTGAACTGGTAAGGGCCGACGACATCGCCGCAGGCGTAAATGTTAGGAATGTTAGTACGAAGATAAGCATCGGTCTGAATCGTTTTACGATCGGTTAACTCGATACCTAGTTGCTCTAGACCAAAACCTTTTACGTTCGCTTCGCGCCCGGTAGCTAGCAAAACTAGATCAAATTCAATTTTTTCTACGACACCATTGTTTTCAATGACGACTAAGTTTTTTTCATTTGTTTTTTCAAAAGATTTAACTTTTATTTGCTTTAATATTTTAATTCGTTCGCGCTTGAAAACGTTGGTCATTAATTCAACCACATCGCGATCTTCGCGACCTAGTATTTGAGCTCCCATTTCTAAAATTGTAACTTCGCTACCGAGGGCAGCAAAAGCTTGGGCTAATTCACTGCCAATAGGACCGCCACCTAATACTAGAAACTTTTTTGGTAACTCCGTTAATCCCCAAATAGTATCTGACGTAACAAATGGGACTGTCTTCAACCCTTCGATGTCTGGAACACGAGGCTTAGCCCCCGTTGCAATCACAATATTTTTTGCGGTGATTTGGCGATCTTTAAGTCGAACCGTCCACGGATCAACCACGAAAGCTTCGTCTTGTACACACTCGACCCCCAACTCAGAGTACCTTTCGACCGAGTCATGGGGCTCAATTTTTTTTATTACATTATGTACGCGGCTCATGGCCGCAGAAAAATTAAGTTCGGCCGAAGCCGATTGCACGCCATAATCTTTTGAAAGTTTTTGTTCGCGCATAAACCGCGCCGTGCGGATGAGGGCCTTGCTTGGTACGCACCCCGTGTAAAGACAGTCGCCGCCCATTTTATGTTTTTCAATTAAGATCACTTTGGCTTTAACGGCCGCGGCAATGTAAGCCGTCACTAGCCCGCCCGAGCCGGCGCCGATCACCGCGATATTATAATCAAACTTTTTAGGCTTCTTATATTTTTCGTACACTTTATATGACTTATATTTTGCCGTAATAAATTTAATTATTAGCGGAAGCAGTCCTAATAAAGAAAAGGCTAAGAATAATCGCGGCGATAATATTCCAGACAATGAAGTTATTTGGGCTAGCTCTTGCCCGGCATTGACGTAAACAAAAGTTCCCGGAAGCATGCCCAGCTGACTAACAAAAAAGAAATTTTTAACTGAAATTGAGGTTAAACCCATCGCTAAATTAATAACAAAGAATGGAAACACCGGAAGTAATCGCATCGTAAATAAATACCAACTACCATCTTTTTTAACGCCTTCATCGAAAGCCTTAGCGCGCGCGCCGACTTTTTTCATGACATAATCACGGGCTAGAAATCGCGTACTTAAAAAAGCAAGTGTGGCGCCGATTGTGCTGGCAAAAGAAACGATGATTGTACCGTAAAAGGCGCCAAATAAAGCGCCGGCTAAAAGAGTTAAGATCGTTGCGCCCGGAAACGACAGTGCCGTGCAAATCACATAAATTAAAAAATAACTTCCAACTGCATTGAAGGAATCCGTTTTAACGTAATCTTGAAGCCGACCTAAACTTTGCTGAATATATTCGAGAGATAAGTATTGTTGCCCATCCATTTGGTAAAATAAAATAAGCAGGCCAATAATAACGCTAACGAAAAATAATTTTTTAACGGTCAATTTATTCAAACAATAATCCTAACAACAAGCGGCTGTCAAACCACTCGACGCGATAGAAGCAACCGAAGCGCAATCAAAAAGACCTAGATTAACTTTAAACGCACGAATGGTCATCGAATAAAAATTAACCATACTAATACTTTTTTGAATGGGTCCGGCCGCTAATTCTAATTGTGATTTAGAAACAATTCTAAAATCGAGGCAATAGTTTTGCGCCATCAATCTTCTAAAATCTTCTATGTACATGGCGCCACCTAAACACGCGCCCAGCAAAACTGGGTCTTTTGCCAAATCAGCCGGAATACGTCGGTCAGAAAATACGTCAGAAAAATAAAGTTCGCCGCCTGGTTTTAAGACCCGCATGATTTCTGCGAACACGCTTTTTTTATCTGGAGAAAGGTTTAGTACGCAATTTGACGTAACAACGTCAATCGAGTTCGATTCGATACCCGCCGATTGAAGATCTTCGATGTAACCCTGCTTGAATTCGATGTTAGGCGTTTTATATCCGTATTTTTCGGCGTGATAATTCAAATGTTTTCGAGCTACGGATAATTGCTCATCGGTCATATCTATGCCGAAAACTTTACCTTCAGCTCCAACTAGTTTTGAAAGTAAATAGCAATCGCGACCCGAACCCGAACCTAAATCAAGAACCGTGCGGCCCTCTAATTCAGACGGAATCGGTGATCCACATCCATAAAACTTTTCTTGAACCCCTTCGTGAAAATCTTTTAACAACGGACGCAAGTAAGCTGGCATCGCTTCAGCCGTAGAGCAAGCGCTGGTCCGTAAGTCCTTATTCGTTTTAAGAAATAGGCTATAGTAAGATTTAACGTTTTCGATCGTTTGTATTTCTGGTTGCATAAATAGCCTTTCATGAATTGGTACTTTTACTTTACAGATTGTGCTGAAGAACACCAGATTTTTTTACCGCAGGACAAGAGCTTATATTTTTGTCTTAAAAAAATTTTTGCGGGGCGCGCACATATTGCCAGTGACGAATCAAAACCAAAAGCTGTTCATCCACTTGCAATTCAAGTTTTGGCTGAATTAAATATTAATGTCACAAGTCATGCGTCAAAAAGTTGCGATGACCTAGACACGCAGTTTAGCAAAATAATTGAACAGCTCGCGAAAGACGTTACAAAAACTAATTTGAACGAAGAATTATAAATGCTAATCAGTGAAGTTAGCCCTACTTTCCCTGATGAACTAGCCGAGCAAAAAACCTAGGATGGCTTGTTCGTTTGATTATTCAAATTTAAGTTCTTTTCATAGATTTTACTCAAGATTTGATCCGGAATATTTAACGTAAACGCAATTTTTAAGATCTGATTCATCACCGCTTGCTTCCATAGGCCATTTTTAGTGAAACGAATCGCCGAGGTTGTGCTTATGAAAGGTAAAAGAATGGGCGGCTGCAATTGACGTAATTGGGCGCTTAAAACCGTGTCTTCAAAAATTTCGATCGCTGGCAGCGGCGATTGGCGTAATGATCGGTGAAAAAAAATGCAGTGATCTAAATAAAATATGCTGCGCCCTAAACCCCGTATTTTATTTGAATACCACGAGGTAAATTTTAATAGCCAATGTTTTTGATCAAACTTGTGGGTGAAAGCACCCCAGATTTTTTCTTCACTTCGACTAATTAGGTGTTTGAGGCCTTCTTCTTCAATGGTGCTGCGTGGGTGGTGAAAAAGAATCATGCTGCCGCAAGCTCGCTCAAAACCTATATTTAATCGCTCGGCCCGAGACACGGCTTCAGATTTGTCGACGCAGATAACCTCTACATTATTTAATTTTGATAAAGTTTTAAGAGTCGCTTGTAAAAAAGAATTCTCGGGTTCATGAGCCGTCGGAATTACAACGCTTAGCATTTACGAAGTAGTTCCACCGCAGCTAGAGCCTTGCCCGGCCGTGCAGCCGTAGCAATGCTGATTAAGAATGACCGAACGTTGTTGTAGGTTCTGTTCATTGTAGTTATCTAAATGCATGTGATCAGGTGACGCAACTTTCATATCTAACATCTGGTTAAAGTCGCAATCATAGATGAATCCATCCCAGCCGATCGAAATGGTATTCCGACACATAACGCCCTTCGCCGCAGTTGGATTAAAGGCGTTAACTAATTTTTCCATATACGCTTCGTAATTGTCGGTCTGAATTAAATAATCTAGATAGCGTGATATCGGCATATTTGTAATTGCAAATAATTGATTGAATTCAATTCCGAATAAACGCATTAACTCGGCTTTAAAATCTTTTTCTAACCCTATTTGCGAGCCTGGCAAAAAAGCTCCGGACGGATTATATACTAAATCTAATTTCAATCCCGTATCGGGCTTACCGTACCCAGCCGCATTCAATTTTTTTAAGGCCTCAATCGAATCTTGAAAAACTCCATCACCACGCTGACTGTCGGTTTTGCCTTTTTCATAGTAAGGTAATGACGAAACAATATGAATATTATGTTTTTTATAAAATTCGGGTAAATCGTTATAAGATTTGTTCGCCATGATAATCGTTAAATTACAACGAACGATAATATTTTTTTTAAAAAGGCTTAGCTGTTCAACGAACCATCGAAAATTTTTATTCATTTCGGGCGCGCCGCCCGTTAAATCAACCGTATGCGCCGATGATGATTTTAAAATATTTAATATTTTTTCCATCGTCTCACGGGTCATGATTTCTTTTCGGTCGGGGCCGGCATCAACGTGGCAGTGCTTACAAGTTTGGTTACACATTTTGCCAACGTTGATTTGAAAAATTTCAAGTTGCGTTGGCTTCAGAGGAAATAATCCAACCTTTTTCATTTTGCGAGTAAAAGGCTCTAGCGCTGAAATGCGGTCGCTAAAAGTATTCAGCTGTTTGACTTGTATATCACTATTGGCTAAATCGCTTTTTCTAGCTTTTAAAGATTGAATCATCGCAACCTCACATACTTAATTTTTTAACTTTATTCATCATTTGTACGCCATGCACTAAGCTGGCCCCGCCGCGAATGGCCGCGGCTACATGCACGGCTTCCATCATTTGTTTTTCGTTAATGCCTTTTTCAAGACCGTCGGTCGTATAGGCATCAATGCAGTAAGGGCACTGCACGGCGTGCGAAACCGCTAAAGCGATTAACGATTTCTCGCGCGCGCTTAAGGCACCGTCTTTAAACACTTCGCCGTAGTAATCAAAAAACTTTTTTGATAAGTCGGGCCCAAATTCAGAAATTTTTGAAAATTTACCAAGGTCTTTTGGGTCATAATATGTATCTGACATTTTAACTCCTCCGAAGTGATATGCTTAACAATTGAAAGCTTATTTAGGATGACACTTAATCGAACATTTTCAACTGCAATTAGACTGAATCTTTAAACTGTTGCACTGCCTTAGCAATTGGTACCGGAGGTTTGCCCACTAAGATACGAACACGGTCAAAACCTGTTGTTTTACCAGCGTAAAATCTTTGAATTAGCCCTTCTGATAAAGTGTAAAATCGTTCTAAAATTATGTAGCGTTTTTCGGGAAGTGCTGCGTTGAACATCATACGGTTTAAAAAACGGTAGAATGAAAAGTTTTTTTCTAGACGCTGGTTGATGTGCGCCAAATTATTTTTAGATGTTTTAAGGTCAATGGTGGTTGGTTTTAGTATCGCTTCGATTTGTTGCAAAATAAGTGGCAAAGTGTATCCCGTTACCGGGTGCGCCAATCCGGCCGCGGCTCCTAGTCCGTTTACATTATTTTTATTTTTCATTTTGTACATATCAAGCGGAAGCGAGCCCTTCTCGACGTGCCTGATCTGCGAAATTTTCCAATTCATTTGCTGAGCGTACTTTTCAATCTCGGACTTAATTTGGTCGATATCGAGTGCTGATGAGTTCGAGTAATAGGTGTCCTCAATCAGCAGTTCGCGCTCCGACCACGGCAGTACGTAAAAAAATCGGTAGCCGTCAGTCTGTGGTTGACGCGCATCTTTAAGAATTGGAGATTTTAAACCGTGCGGAGCCTCTGTCGTGACTTCAAGCCCCACAAATTTTTGGTAACCATAATTGCTTTGTTTTTTTCTTGGGGGCCAGCCCGTCGTTACAAAATCAGCTTCATCTGCATTGAAATTTGAATTTAAAATAACTGACGATGCGTAATCCCGCAGAACTTTTTTCGCTAAATCTTTTGATTTGATAGAGTAATAAGCAGAATTAAATTTTCTGCGGTAAAGGGGAAAAAAAACTTCATAACTGGGCCACGTACAAGTAATTAAGGGTCGCAACCACGGCCACAGCGATATAGGCACGTCATCATGATGAAAACTCCACGTATGTTCACCACATAGGTTTTCGGTTCGCTCATGAAGTTGAACGACAACTTGCGGCCAACGATTTTTAATGGCGACTAGCAATAAGCAGCCCGCTAAGCCGCCACCTGCAATTGAAACGTTATATGTGATGGTTGATTTCATTCTTGTATCAATCTACTTGCAAAAATTTGTTATATCCAACAAATTTTATAGGTGGAACATTTCGAAAAATACGAGTCCTACATACCATTTGATTTAACGAACCCTCGCAATTTTATAATAGCCTCGCTAGTGCTGCTTGCCATCGTGATTTTTAGATATTTGTTAGTCGCGGGCCTGTTTTGGTTGGCCTTTTACAAAAATTCTTCGCCGGCTATTAAGAATCGTCAAATCTACGCCACTCTACCTAGCCGCAAAAACCAGTTGTATGAAATCAAGTGGTCTATGTACACTTCAATTCTTTTTGCGGTCAGCGGCGTGTTAATGGGTGTAATGTGGCAACTGGGCTTAACGCAGCTGTATTTAAAGTTCGATCAGTTTGGTTATTGGTATTTACCGGTCAGTCTTCTAGTAATTAGCATCGTTCATGATTTTTATTTTTATTGGACGCACCGATGGCTGCATACTCCAAAAATATTCAAACTTTTCCACAGCGTGCACCACAATTCAATTACTCCTTCGCCGTGGGCTTCGTTTTCATTTCACCCGGTTGAGGGTCTGGTGCAAGCCTTAGCATTGCCGGTAATCATTTTATTTATACCGGCACACCCTTTAGCGTTATTAATTTATTTAACTTTCATGACCTTATCGGCGGTAACAAATCATTTAGGTTTTGAAATTTTGCCGCGCGGAAGCGAACAGCGGCTTGGCAAGTGGATCATAAGCGGCGTACATCATGGCCAACACCATCGATACTATCGTTATAATTTCGGCTTATTCTACACTTTCTTTGACCACCTCTATTCAACCGAGCACCCAAATTTTGCTAAAGAGTATCAACAAGTGTTTGATAAAAAAGCACCATGAAACACGTCATTGAAGTTGAAAATGTAAAAAAAAGTTATGGTTCGCAAATAATTTTGCAAAATTTAAGCTTTACCGTTGGCCCCGCTTCCATCGTAGCTTTTTTAGGCCCCAATGGTGCGGGAAAAAGCACAACGCTAAAAATATTAATGGGGCTTAGAAAAGCCGATCAAGGGCTTTGCAAAATTTTAGGGTCGACCGCCCACGACCGCTCGATCAAGGCGCAAATTGGATACACCTCACAAGAGCTTTCGTTTCCACCCCACTTATTCGTTAAAGAAGTTATTCGTTTTGTCGCCACCCACTTTGTTGAGCCTTTACCCGTCGACGACTTATTAAAACGTTTTGAATTGACTAAATTAAAAAATAATAAAACTGGTGGACTCAGTGGCGGTGAAAAACGTCGTTTAGGTTTGGCTTGCGCGTTGATGAGTCAGCCGCAAATTTTAATTCTGGATGAACCGACGACTGGTCTGGACGTCGAATCAAGGCAAATACTTTGGGCCGAAATTAAAAAATTCAAGAAAGCGGGTGGTAGTGTTTTACTTTCAACGCATGACCTTACCGAAGCGGGCGCCATCGCCGATCAAGTTATTGTATTAGACGAAGGACGCGTTTTAGCTCAAGGTAGCTTAAGCGAAATAAAAAGTCGGGTTGATTATAAAAAAATTTCGTATGAGCTTAATTCGGAGCTAAAAATTGAATACGTTAAAGATGCCGATCAGTTCGTAAAAGATTTAGTTGTAACAAACGTCCAATTTAAAAATTTACACATTTTAGACAGCAGTCTCGAAGAAGCTTTTTTAAAAATCAGGAAGCAAAAATGAATTATGTAACACAACTTTTTTGGCATACCTATTTTCTTACGCTCGAGCTGCTGCGCCAGCCCATGTACGTTGTTTCAAGCATTCTATTTCCATCGATGTTTTTTTGGTTTTTCGGAATTCCTAATGCCAAAGCCCCCGGGGCCATTACGCTGTTAACTTACTCGTTTGCCTGCTTCAGTATTTTATCGGTGGTGCTATTTCAATTTAGCGTCGGCATTTCGCAAGAAAAAGAAACTTCGTGGTATTATTACGTGCGGTCCTTGCCAAGCTTTCGCGGCATCGGCTTAGGCTCGCGAATTATTTCTGGCTTTTTATTTTCTAGTTTTGCCATTGCCGGCGTCATTTGTACGGCGCTAGCATTTTCAGATTTAAAAATAACTGACATCGAATGGTTTCAGTTTTTAATTAGAATTTATGCGGGCGCGATACCATTTGCGTTAATTGGTATTTGCTTAGGTCAGTTTATTGGTAGCCAAACTATTTTACCCGTCGCGAACTTAACTTACTTAGTGCTTTCGTTTGCCGGTGGCCTTTGGATGCCCCCGTCGATTTTGCCGCCCGCCATTCAAGATATTTCACCCTACTTACCCACCCGCATGTACGGCGAGTTACTTTGGTCACTGGCTTTAAAAACTAATTACGAATCGAAATATTTAAACGGATTGATCATTTATTCGGTAATATTCTTTGCGCTGACGCTTTTTTTACTCAAGCGCGAACAAGAGAAAAGTTTTTCTTAGCACTAAAAGATATTCAGGAAGGCATTGCGCGCCACCGTTTCAGCAACGCCCGGGTAACCTTCGTCAAACCATTTCCACCAAGCCACAATCATGATCAAGTGACCGACGAAAATGAAAAAATGGCTCCACATTTCGACTCGATCAGACGATTTCACCAAATAACGGTGCCAATGCAGAGCTTCATCAACAATCGAATAAAATATACTTAAGCCCACCATAACTAACGCCGGAATTCGTAAAAAATTCGGAAAGTGGTAAGCCACGCAAAGTAGTAGTGTACTGGTTATGCCCGCGAAAATTGTAATATGGTGCACAAGCTCTTCACCCTTTTTTAAAAACTCTTTGTAAACCGTGCGGTGTCCAATGGTGTCAAATGAAATTGCGGTCGCGAAAATAAAAACGCCGATTGGAATATTCCAAACATAGGCTGGGTAAGTGACACCGGCAAAATGTCCGGCTAACAAAAATGTTAATACGGCAAAAAATAATCCGTACATCAACCCCACCCAGACAATATATACTTTCCAATCAGTCTTATCAAATTCGTTAATGCGTCTGGCGTAAACGGCGGTCTCTTCGATAAATGATGTTGAACTCATGTTACACTCCGAATCTCATTTGAGTTGGTTGCCTTCCAAGGCTTAATCAGCCGGCCCGGCAATAAACTTAATATTTTAAAACTAGAACAAACTAATAAAAATATTTTTTTAGATTTTGTTACGACAACTCGATTGTCAAAAGCCCGCACGCCGCCCGCCCTAACTTGGCGACCAATATCGCGATAAACAAATAAAGCAATTCCTACTGCCCATGCTGATCGCAAAGAAAGGTATTTAAGGCCAAGTTGCCCACTTTCATACAATTGATCGGCTTCAGATAAAAGCCGATCAACCACTAATTTTAATTTCAATCGATTTTCTACAAAGAAAAAGTTTGATCTATCTAAGCCTGCTTCTGCCAACCACTCATCGGGTAAGTACACGCGGTTAATTAAGTGATCATCTTTAATGTCGCGAGCAATATTTGTAAGTTGCATGGCCGTACCCAAATCAACGGCGTTTTGTAAGGCGCGCGCATCGCTAATTCCCATAATATGGCACATCATTAAACCGACGGTGCCAGCAACGCAGTAACAGTAATCTAGAAGTTCGCTTTTACTACTAATTCCATGTCCTGAAGCATCGATTTGAAATCCTCGTAAAAGATCTAGTGGGTATTTGGACGGAATATCGTATTCATGAATAATTTTATTTACGCCCACCCATGGGTGAGAGCTTGAGGCTTGATGATTGTAACATTTTTCAGTTTCAGTCTTAAGCTCGATGGTTTTCACCTGAGCTTCGTGCAACGTAGCCGAGTTATCAATAACGTCATCACAATAGCGGCACCAAGCATAAAGCATCCAGGCCGCTTCTTTTTGTTTTTTCGAAAAAAAGAAACTGGCTAACGAAAAACTTTTCGAGCCCTTTTTGATATCGTTTTTTGAAACTTCAACTAGCTCATTAGACATGCGTACTCAAATCATTTTGCACTAAGCCCGCCGTTGCCTTAGCGGAATTAACTACTCCCGGAACACCCGCTCCCGGATGCGTACCGGCGCCAACGAAATAAAGACCTTTAATCTGCGCGTCTTTATTATGCTGTCTAAAGTAAGCGCTTTGCGTAAGTTTTGGTTCTAATGAGAAAGCTGCGCCTAAGTGTGAATTCAATTCGTTTTTAAAATCCTCGGGCGTAAATAGTTTTTTAACCACTAATGATTTTAATAAACCTGGCATGTAGCGCTCTTCTAAATATTTTAATATTGTGTCCGCGTAGCGATCGGCTTCTTTGGTCCAATCAATTGGTAATTTACCCAAATGCGCGACCGGAGCTAAAACGTAAAAACAATCGCAGCCCGCGGGCGCCAAGTCTGGATCACTTAAATTTGGACGGTGTAAGTAAAGCGAAAAATCATCGGGCAAAACCCCGTTCGTAAAAATATCATCAAGCAAACCTTTATAGCGAGGCCCGAATAAGACATTATGGTGCGCTAAATCTGGAAATTGCTTACTAGTGCCAAAGTAAATTAAGAATAAAGACATCGAAAAGTCACTTTTTTGTAAAGCCGTAGATTTTTTCTGCGCCTGCACATTTCTTTTTAGCAAATCTCGGTAAGTGTGAACAACATCTCCATTACTGACGACCGAATCACAATTATATATCTCACCCGTATGTAGACGAACGCCCTTGACATGGTTTTCTTCTGTAATAATCTCGGCAATTTCGCTGTTGTAAGCAATTTCGCCGCCTAATTCGTGAAAGTATTTTACCAACGCTTGAATTAATGCGCCCGTTCCACCCTTCGGAAAAAAGACGCCCCAGTTTCTTTCTAAAAAGTGAATTAAGGTATATATCGAAGAAGTATTAAACGGATTTCCACCCACTAATAAAGAATGAAAACTGAAAGCTTCGCGCAATTGTTCATTCTTAATATATTTTGAAACAGTTTTATAAACGCTGCGGTGCGCTTGTAGTTTCGCCAGCTGTGGAAATACTTTAATCATACTCCAAATGTGTAAGAAAGGCTTGGCCGCCAATTTTGTGTAGCCTTGGTCAAAAACTTCTTTCGAATATTCAAGAAAGGCTTTGTAACCCTTAACGTCGTCCGGAGATTTTTTATTAATTTGGGCGTATAATTCTTCAGTATTATTTGAATAATCAAATTTATATCCGTCTTCCCAAAAAAGGCGATAGAAAGGGCTAACGGGTATCATTCGTACGTAGTCAGCCATTTTTTTATTTGTTAATTGAAAAAGTTCTTCTAAACATTCGGGCGCCGTTATCACGGTTGGGCCCGCATCAAAGGTAAAACCTTTTTCTTTATAGACGTACGCCCGGCCACCTGCCATATCGCGTTTTTCAAATATTTTTACCTGAAAACCTTGAGCTTGCAGGCGAATGGCAACACTCAAGCCACCAAAACCACTTCCAATTACCGCTACTTTTCTTTTAGTACGCATGACTTAATTTTTCTTTCAGTTGCATCGTCAGTAAATAAGCCTCAGAGGTCTCATTCAGCTGAAATTTTATTTTCAAATTTTCTGTAACTTCTTTAAGGTCAACCAACGCCATCTTTAAGGCCGTTTGTTTAATAGGTGTTCCATCTAAGAAATCTTCTAGGGGCAATGTATCAGGTAGTTTTTCCACTACTTTGATGAACGCACTCCATTCGTCTTGGTTACCCGTTTGAGCTAGCGCCGACCAAATCCATGTGGGACGCTTCAGCTTTAAATCTTCAAGGTGTTTCGGATTCAAACAAGATACATTCATATTTCCAACGTCATCCAGCTTTTGTAAACAGCTACCAAACGCTTCGCCAAATTGATCAAGTTCACTTTCGTTTTCTAGCTGCGAATTAAGTAATGCTCCTAATCGCAACGATAACTTCATCAGCGCACCACTTTTTAAACGCAAACTAGTTTCAACTAATTTAGGAACCTTCGCTTGTTCTACTTCGGTAATATTAATTGAAATATCTAAAGCCTGGCCCAAGTGCGCATCACGCATTGTTTCGACAATTTGTTTTAACGCTAAGTCTTTATATTTTTGAGTCACATTTAATTGGCTAATCAAATGGGCTGCTTGAAAGTATAGAAAATTTCCGAGATTCAATGCCAATGGCATATCGTACATGCGGTGCAAAGTAGGCTTACCTCGGCGCTCGATACTGTCGTCTTGAATATCATCAATAATTAATGAGCCTAAGTGAATAGTTTCTATAACTTGGCTGATCTTATTTAAAATTTCTTGCGACTCAATCGCCGGTGAACCCGCCAACAGCCAACCTAGCTTTACAAACTGCGCGCGAATTTCTTTACACGGCCTTAATCTAACTTCTTGCCACGGATGAAAGACAGACTTATCCCAAAATTCTTGTAGTAACTCAACGGTCGCAGCCGGCGAGGCATCATGCTTTAGAATTTCGTGCAGATCTATAAATTCATTCATTCCGTTATCCTCGCATACCACTTACGTAAGCTTTTATTAAAAGTTGAACCGGGCTTTCAAAAACTTGACGGCAATTTCCGTATTCAATCAATCGACCAAGCAATTCGATAACTTTTCGAAAGGGTCCGGAAAGCTTTGGTGGCGCATAGAAACTTAGCCGACTGCATTTGGATTTCCGGCGACGGTTTTGATGCCTTGTTCATTTTCTGCAATAGCGACTTGAGCTTTTACATCCGTATTTTTAAATTTAAAACAATTTAAAAACAATTCTAAAGTTGATCGACCTTCGGCTTTATTAACAACAGTAATTGGCGCGTCTTTTCCGCCTACATCTTTGCAATTTTTTGTTTCACCTTTGTAGATTGAAATGATCTGCTCGTTTGTTAATTTTTCAAACAGATTTTTTTTATTTAAAATAATGACGATGCCATCGAGGGCCACGGTAAAAGCCATAAAATCTTTCTCATCTGGATTTAAAGCGCGTGAAACCATCCCGATATCCGCCAAGCCTGCGCGCGCATCTGCAATACCGCGTGATGAGCCACCCGCTTGTACGTTTAATCTAGTTCCGGCATTTTTTTTCTCAAATGCTTTTGCCAAATTAGCGGCTAATGGGGCAATCGTACTTGAACCAGTTATAACGATTTTTTTTTCGGCTGCGTTTACACTCAACGCGCTTACTGCAACTAGAATTCCAACAAAAAACTTATTCATACCTTTTTTTCCTTAAAATTAATTTGGCAGCATCCTAGGTCAATTATTCTACTGTCAGGATTGCTAACCACGTTAGTAATTGTAGAGTAGCGAATTGATTTTCCGCTTCGATTCGAACTAACTAATTCAGCGTCACGCAAAACTTTCAGGTGATGTGAAAGCAAACTTTGAACGATCTTTAATACTTTATTAATTTCATTCACGATTAACGGGTTATCAATGATTTGATGAATCACCCTCAACCTTGTTTCATCCGCCAAGACGCGTAACCGCCCCACGCAGTTTTTGACCTGACTTTTGGTTTTTGCCATTCAAAAATCCTACGTAGAATGATTTTAAACTTCAATACTTTTCGAATTAAAAGCTGCGTATAAATTAAACGAGATTCATATGAATCATAATTCATATGAATCTCAAGTTTGTTTTGCTTATTTCTGAGTTATGTAAAACTTGAATACCCCAACTAACAGCCATAGCCTGTGCTCAACTATGCGACTGCAATAATGAAAGGCCAAAATATGGATCTGCCAAAAACACGTGGTGATAAAATTCGGGTTCTGTTAATTTCGGGCTCTAATCGCCGACAATACAATTGTCCCGGAGTCGACTCTAAATCTCGCGCCTTGATGTTACGAATGAAAGACTTGCTGCCCGCTCATTGGGAAATGGACGTTGAAGACCTTGGCAATGTTTACACGCGTAAACAAATTCAAAGCTGCAACAGCTGCGTATCGACCGCCATGTCACTTTGCGTTTGGCCTTGCAATTGTTATGAGAAAAATAGCAAAAAAGAACCAGACCTTATGTGGAACTTAGATCTTTATTCGCGCTTAGATTTGGCCGACGCCTGGGCCATCATCGGCCCCGTCAATTGGTACGGCCCCACCACCACACTTAAAAAAATGTTCGATCGCCTAGTTTGCGCCAGTGGAGGCAATCCACGCGAAGATTTAATTAACCACAAAGATCCAGAGCTGGCGATGCAATTAGAAAAGTCGCCCGAGTGGGAAAAGCTCAGCCAAAATCATCTTGAAGGCCGCACGGCCGCTTTTTTCTGCCACGGCGATGCTGGCGGTGACGAGCTTGATAGCGAAGGTAAGCCAAAGAAGTTAATTCATAAGAATTATTTCGACTCACAATCAGAGCCATTTAAAAACATGCGCGACGCCTATGCCCCGCTGGTTTGGCAATGTCGTTATTCGGGAATTGAAGTGCCCGATTCACTGTGGCAATACGGCGAGCTTGGTCGCGGAAAAAAATACAGCGAAAATCAAGCTGAACATATTGCCGACGCCGAAAAATTCACGCAGCGGTTTGATCAATGGGCCAAAGACTTTGCGGTGTCAGTTGAAAAAAAAGGAAAAGTAACGGCCAATCAATATCCGGCGGCTGGCTATAAACCTCCGGGTCACAAAATTGCCGACCTAAAATTACTATTACGAGATTTCAAAATGCGCTTGGGTAAACCACGAAAAAATTCATCTCCAGAAATACAACAGCGCTTGGGGTTAAACAAAGATGCTACTTTGCACCCGAGCGAATCAGAATCTAAACATCAGTAAAAAAAGACCTGAAAGGTCAGCTGTTAAAAAGTTAGACAGTCTGTTAGTAGCGCAAACTACTAAATCATTGCCATTGGGCAGAATGATTGCAGCTGACTTATAATATGAAATTCATCGTGCTATTAGCCGCTCTACTAATCTACTCAAACTCGATCTTCGCGGCCCAGCTCCAGTGCCAAGATTTATTTCTAGCAGGTCGTACTGAACCTATTTCAAGATTTGAAACCAGACTATCCCGTTTGAATGAACTGCTGCCCGCAACATTGTCGCCTGATCAAGTCATTAACTCCATGAATTCGGAATCTGTTAGAGCCATTCTATTGCAGCTGCAAGGTTTAGCGAAAATTTATGAATTATCAAACTATGAAAATGTCGACTTAACTAAATTCTCTGAATTTAGGGCTGAAGTTAAAGAATTTGAAGATCACCTAGGCACCTACATGCGTCGCCGAGAACTACTCAAGCACGTTATTGATACGCAGGTTTCGCCAAAGGTCTTAGCGGCTATTGAAACTGAAGTTATTCGCGAGCGAGATATATTAAAAAGTTTTATGCTTGAAAAAAATTGGCTTCCCAATCCAGCAAAAAAGATTTTGTTTTTAGAAAAACAATTACAAGAAGTAACCTTCCCGAAAAAGAAGGAAGATCAAAAAATGCGCGCAAAAGGCATTATAAAACTTATTAAGCATTACCGCTCAAGCATTGAAAATCTTGCGACGTACATATACAAGCCTAATTATAATGAAGCTGATCTTGAAGCTGGGCTTCACTCTTTTCGCCGCGAATTACGCTGGGTGATTTTGGCAATCGGATCTAGTGATGGCCAATTTTATAACCGACCTCCAAAAAACTCCTCACCCGAATTGCAACAGCTTGAATCAAGCTACGGTCAAAGCAAGTATTTAGATATGGCGCCTCCGCAGGTGGATGCGCTTCAATTGAATCGACAATCGATGCTTATTCTAACAAAATTAGTTGATCAGCTAGGTCGCCTTAAAGACTTTAAAGAATCGCAGTTAGATTTAGTAAGGGCGCTTAAAGCTGCAAAAAGTTTCATTGACCCAGTTGCTGCCCAAAAGTTTGCCTATGATCGGATGGCAGATACATTCGGCCTGATAGACGTTGAATTGGAAACAAGAAAGCTATACGAATTTTATTTGCAAAGCGATCCGCTTAAAGAATTACTAAATACATTAAAGCGACAAATTGATTAGCGGGCTTTTGAAGGCGCATGCTTACTCTTGCTTGTAATTAAGAATTCCCTCGAAAAATAAACCAATGCGTTGGTAAAGTTGGTCGATCCATTTTTCGGGATGCTTCCCTGAAAGCGCGGCTGCCT
>JACMNA010000093.1 GCA_014378765.1 Bdellovibrio sp.
CCTTAATTGCCACCAAATTAAAACGGGCAGCTTGTGTCGCGGTGAACGCACGGCTAAGTACAACCAACTTCTACGCATTGAAGAAGACTTGGGTGGTATGGGCGTCTACTGGGATAAGGCGGGCTTCCGTTAACAAATCTTCGACAGGTGTCAAAAACACAAATTCGGCGGATTGAATCATTTGCAGTTGATGCTTGAAGTGTCTTATGTTGAGACACTCAAATTGAGACCGTAAATTGCAAGTCTTTACGCTGAGGAGCCCCATGAAATTTTTAAACCTAATTGTTCTTTTAGTTATCTCAAGCGCAACTTTGACCTACGCTCAAGAAAGTAAAAGCTTTGACCCCTACAATAAAGTTCGTCGAATGGAAAATTTCTTCCGAGACCAGGGTTACACCTTTAACACGTTATCCGGCGGCTTCGCGCAAGGCCGCTACTACGAATTCAACTGGAGCCCACGTAAAATTGTTTTAACCAGTCCCAACCAAAGTTCTGCCGACGATAGTCGAAATGAAGTATTGGCCAAACAAAATAAAAATCAGGTTTGCGTGCTGTTGTCAGACGATAAAAACCAAGCCGACCACCTTCAGTTCGCCTGTTTTTTAAATATGGTTAAGCAGTAGCTCATTCTCAAAATGAAACAATGCGCTTAAATTAAAGTTCGACTACTTTGGCGCCGATTTCTCTAAATGATCAATCGAAGCTATCTCATTGGAATGACTGTTTTATTGTTTACTTTGAAGGGCATAGCATTGGATGTTTTAGATCCCGTATTCATGGGCATGCATTCACTATTTAAAAATGATAAGTGTTCAGCGCAAACGGGGGAGTCTTCTGGTCAGGCCTGTCTGGCAAAAAATAATAGTGTTAGCAATCAGAATGATATGAAAGCCGTTTCGAAAAATGTTATAATAAAGAATGCCGTCAAAATTAAAATTGAAGAAGTAAATTGCAGTCAGCAGCAGTGGAAGTCTTTTGCTAACGCAGACTTGCCGGGCACGCGCAGTCAAGCGCTGATGGTAACACAGATAAACTCGGTCCTTCCAGATTTACAAAAACTAAAATATCTAATTGAAAAATTAGGACGTGAATTCGCGGCCAGTAATGGGGGTCCATCGGGGGCAGTACTTCGCAATTCGCGAAAGTATAAAAATAGAACTGCCGAAGATAAACTGGCGACGGCCACTATCGAGGCTGACTTTAAAATTTCACTTGAAGCGCACGAGGCCGAATTACAAATTCTGCTTGGCCTTTACCAGCAAAAGCTGAGTGAAATTCCAAATGCGGATTCATCTATCGTCAGAAGTTTTATCGAAGGTCGTTTGGGTAATGCCGAACAACTTCCCAAGCTAATTTCAGCAAAAGACTTTCAAGAACTGATTAGCAAAGTATCTGCCGGTTTTGATTCTGAACGCACCGAATACCAAAAAACAAAAGACGCCAATAATAATTACCAGCTGTCGTTAGATCAGAAATCAGAATTATTTACTGATCCCGCAATTATTTCATCACTTCTTGAATCAGATCCGAACAGTGCGAATGAAATTAAAAATTACCAATGCGAAGTTGCGGCGCAAAAGCAAATCAAAGGCATTGCCCAAGACAGTTTTACCGTAGCCTCATTCTTAGTGTCGGGCGGAGCAATGGCTTCGGCAAAAATTGCTCGCACATCGTATATGTTAAGAAGCGCGCGCGGGGCCGCATGGTCTTCAAAAGCCAATCGGGCATTAGGATATGGAGCCGTCGTGCTTGGCGGAGTCGAATCAATGAATATGGCCGTGACCGCGTGTGGAACCGATACAAAAGTTAGAAATAAAAAACAATGCGGAATGACGCCCGAATTAATTATGGAAGAGCATGCCTTCTACACCTGCGCATGGGATGCAACAATGGCAGCACTGCCGGGAGTGACGGCAACAATTGGCGCCCTGGCCGTGCGATCAACCCGACATACCGGCTTAGTCAGACAGTTTGTTGAAGAAATGACGGTTGCTAAAGCGGCACGAGTGCAAAACTTAGGTTTATCAAATCAATTTGATCTAGACGATCGATTGCTTGCGGCCGAAGGAGTTCTTTTTGGATTCGAGAAGAAATTAACGGATCAACAAAGTAAAGGTTTGATCAAAGCACACTTGGTTAGTAAAAAAAAGGAAACTTACGATTTGGCTGAGCTTAAAGAAAAAAAAATAATTTTACTTGAATCGGGGTTTAATGAGCCCCAGGCGGATACTCTATTGCGTACGGGGTTAAGCGGGGAATTTAATCTTAAGGCCGAACAGGAAAAACTTTTAAGATTTCTCCATGCATCACCAGACTCGCCTAACAAATTTCGAATGCTCGGCGAAGATAGCGCCAAAAAAGGTGACACGAACGGTGCCATGGTTCAATTTAAGAAAGCCACTGAGGCAATTCAAGAAAATTTTAAAGTTAAATATTCGCAGAGAAGCGATCTTGAATACGGAAATATGTCGGAATATGCTAGTAAGTGGGGACTGTACGCGAATTCTGCAAAAGAAAGAGAAGATGCAGCTAAGGCCTACATGCAAGCATTTGAGCTAAGAGTTAAATTCAATCGTCAAAGTGATGAAGAAGTTCAAGTAGTAAAACAAAAACTAAAGGAACTCTCAGAAAACCCAGGAAAGGGTTCGTCGGCAGCAGCGTCAGCTTGGCAGCGCGAAGTAATCATTAAACATTATACCGGCAAAGGCTGGATAAATTTAGACAGGTAAGTCCAGCCCCCATTGCCCAAAACCCAACCTCATGGTGAAATAATCAGATGAATGACTTTCACCAGTTTGGTATTCGTCTTAGAAGCTTTTTAGATAAACCGCATAAAGTATTGCTGGTGTGCGCGTTTGTATTTATCGTTTCGTTGTTTCTAAACGGCGCTCTCTGGAGAGTGTGGGGACTGCGTCGTGATCGCGTGACCATTCAAGAACAAATCACGGCGGCGCAAAAGCAGGCGACGTTTTTGGATGTACAAATCAAGCAAGCCAAAGATCCAGTTTTCATTGAGCGCCAGGCCCGCGACAAGCTCGACCTTGTGGGAGAAAACGATCTTATTTTTGTCTTTCCCGAATAGTCTTTAGCTTATCAATTAAACATTGCGTTAGGTCTCGACACTATCTAGAGTAAAAGCTCTACTGGGTATCTATGGCGCAAGAAAAGTTATCTTCGTATGCACATTTACTTTTAGGTCTTACCAAACAAGAATTAGCCCGCCGGGTTGCCTTAGGTTTGATAAATCCTGAAATTCTGAAAGCTCAACTTGATCAAAATGCCCGCGATTTAAAATTAGAAGCACTTTGCGAGCGGTATATCGAATTACAATCGCTCTCGCAAGTCGACAAATACGACGCTAGCGAGTAATCTCGCGACCACTATGAAACAGATTTATATTGTCGACGTCAGTTCGATGTTTTTTCGCGCGTATTATGCCATTCGCCCGTTGTCTTCAAGTAAAGGCGTACCGGTCAACGCGGTCTACGGATTTATTTCGATGATAGTGAAATTGATGAAAGATAAAAACCCTGATCACATTGTTTTTTGTTATGACCGCAAAGAACCTTCATTTAGAAAAGATCTATACACCGAATACAAAGCGAACCGCACCGTTATGCCCGATGATATGCAAGTGCAAATGCCTTACTTAAAACAAGTCGCGAACCTTTTTGGAATTTGTGATTTAGAAGTTCCAAGTTACGAAGCCGATGACTTGATTGGAACCGTCGCGTGCATGGCGCGAAACGAAAATTATGAATCTTACATCGTTAGCGGCGATAAAGATTTCTGCCAAATCGTGGGCCCAAAAGTTTTTCTGTACGATACAATGAAGGATGTTATTTTTGATGAAGTACTCGTAAAAGAAAAGCACGGGGTGACTCCCGCGCAATTTATTGATTACTTAGCAATTGTGGGCGACAGCTCAGATAACATTCCGGGCGTAGCCGGAATTGGGCCCAAGGGCGCCATCAAACTGATCGAGCAATTTGGCGACATCGAAGGAATCTACAAAAATATTGAACAAGTCGCAAGCGCTTCGATCAAAGAAAAATTAAAAGCGGCCGAACAGAATGCAATATTATCAAAAAAATTAGCGACCATTGTTTGCGATGTGCCGCTTGATAAAACCTTAAACGATTTTAAACTAATGCCAATCAAGCGCGATGAATTGCGGGCCTTTCTGCAAGATCTTAATTTTAAAATGTTCGAGAAAACTTTGTTAGATTCGGGCGACGTGACCCACAAAATGACGGGCGTGGCGCCGGCTCCAGCCGCGGAAGCGGCGGAATCACCGGTCAGCATGTCAAATTATAGCATTCAATATAAAGATTGGAATCACGACGAAATTCAAGCCCGCATTACGGCGGGTGAAGAACTTTTTGCCTTTGTTGAAATGTCTAAATTAGGTTTGGGTTTTGGTCACGACCTTTACGTGACGGATCTTTCTAGCTGCAAGGTTGATTTTGCCAACATAAAATGGAATGGCTTCGACCTAAAAAAAGTTTGGACCGAGCTAGGGCTTAATGAAGACCTTAGTTTACAAGTGGGCTGGGATCTTATGTTAGGGGCCTACGTATTGCGGGCCGCCGATAGCTCTGAGATTTCAAAGTTAGCTACGTATTTTTTAAAAAAAGATTTAATTAAAGATGAATTAATTCCGGAAGTAGACCGATTTAAAGCGCTTTATGAAGTTTTATTGCAGTTAAACGAGGTTACAAAAAAAGAACTCGAAGAAAAAGATTTAAGAATCATTTACGAAAAGCTAGAAAAACCAATTATTCCGATTTTATATAAAATGGAAAAAAAGGGAATCGCCCTAGATCTTCCCTTTTTAAAGAAATTTTCAGACGAGCTAGCGGCCGAGCTGGCTGGGCAAGAAGCAAAAATTCACGAGCTAGCTAAAGAAAAATTTAATATCGGCTCACCTAAGCAATTGGGCGTTATTTTATTCGAGAAAATGGGCTTAGAATCGATAAAAAAAACTAAAACTGGTTATTCAACCGATAATGATGTTTTAGAAAAGTTAGCGCATCCAATCGCAAAAGAGATTATTCACTACCGTGAGGTCGCGAAATTAAAATCAACTTACGTTGATGCGTTACCCGTACTGGCCGATGCCAAACACCGCGTGCATACCAGCTTCAATCAAGCGTTAACGGCGACTGGTCGGTTTTCAAGTACGAACCCTAACTTACAAAATATTCCAATCCGAACCGAAAAGGGTCAAAAAGTGCGCTTAGCGTTTGTGGCTGCGCCCGGTAAAAAATTGTTATCGGTCGATTACTCACAAATCGAACTAAGAGTTCTGGCACATATGTCAAGTGACCCGGGCTTGATCAAAGCTTTTCAAAATGACTTAGACATTCATGCGGCCACCGCCTCAGAAGTTTTTAACGTGCCATTAGATAAAGTAACTAAAGACCACCGCCGAATCGCAAAGGCGGTTAATTTTGGTATCGCCTACGGGCAGGGAACATACGGGCTAGCCGAAACTTTAGGAATAGGCCGCAAAGAAGCTTCCGAAATTATCGAGAGATATTTTACCCAGTTTAAAGGAATTAAAGATTACATCGAAAGTACAATCCAAAAAGCGCACGAACAAAAATACGTCGAAACATTATTTGGACGCAGACGTTACATTCCTGAACTTGATAACAAAAATGTCATGATCAAAAAGTTCGGCGAGCGTGCCGCCATCAATGCGCCCATTCAAGGTACGGCCAGCGATCTGGTAAAAATGGCGATGATCGAAGTCGTAAAAGGCTTAAAGATTGATTTATTATTGCAAGTACACGATGAATTAATTTTCGAGGGGACCGAATCAGATATTAAAAACCAAGTTGATTCAATCGTGCAAACAATGGAATCCGTGGCGCAATTAAAAGTTCCGCTTAAAGTTAATTTTTCGGTCGGCAATAATTGGGACGAAGCTCACTAGTTACGGTACGCTATTCAGTTTCCCAGCCGACGACGCGGCCGCCTTCAAAGTAAACTAAGCGTTGCTCTTGGCGGTACCCCTGCGGCGTTGAAACTTGTTTCAGATACTTCCAGCGTTCATTTTTATAAATTGGGTTACCACTGACTTCGATGTGCGTGGGCTCGCCCCAAGATTTACGAACGTAATCAAGTGGCATTCCTACTGCGATGTCTTGAGACTCCATTACTTCGACGTAATTCTTTAACTCTTTTTGGCGCGCCCAAATTTTATTTTTATTAATCCAAGCTTGGCGGCCCTCAATAGAGGGTATTGACAAGTAATCAAGTTTTTCATCATCCGATTTAAGCCACGGTAAAACTTTTGAATACTGCTGACGTTCTTTATGCGAATCAAGCGCGCGTTCAAGCAGGCGCAGCTTGCGGCGCTTATCGATTTGAATTTTTTGATCTTCAGTTAGGGCTTGCCGCGGATCTAAACCAATTTCATAAGCGTATTTTTCTAGTTCCGCTTGCGTTAGTCGAATCGTTGGCTTCGGCGGTACCGTGGCCAACGTCGTATCGGCGCTAACGGTTTCAGAAACGACTACGCCATTTTCTGCTTGGCCTTCAGTTTGTGGCGCCATCAGCGCGCACGAAGCTAATACCAAAAATGCAGTAAAGGCCAAGAGTAAAACATAAGATTTATTCATAACTATAATTTTAGTGCAAATCATAGCTTTCTGTGATTAAAATTTTTTGATGGCTAAAAATAAGGACCAAAATCTAGACCCCGACATGCTAGAAGTCACTGCCGATGAAGGCGCACCCAACGCCGATGGTAGCGTTGATGATAGTGCTGATCAAATTCAAACCGATCCCGAGCAAGACCTTATAGATATAGACCAAATTTTAACCGAAGAAGACCCGCAATTTATCCAGCAAATTAATGGGATTAAAATTCCGGAAGGCGCAAATCTAACGGCAATCGACCAAGCCATCAAAGCAGAAATTATTGAAGCTTCATTTTCTCATCAAGCTAAAAAATTGTTTAATGTTTCAAAAAATTCAAAGGCGGTTATCACCTTTTGGATTTCGATTTTACTGGTCGGTGCCGGAATTTTTTATGTATGGAATTCAAAAAAAGATTTATTAAAAGAAAATTTATTTTTAACCTCGTACGCCGTTTGGAATTCTCAAGTGAATTCTTTTAATCCGATAAGCGAAGCTGAACCTTTTTATGACAATCAGCGCTTTTCAAGAAATTTAATGACGCTGTCTAAAATGTTTATCAACGTGCGAGCTTCAGAAAACTCAGGCCCTACGCCCATGCTAGCTTTGGAGATTAATGTTGAAGGAATATCTTCAGATGCAATTATCGAGTTAAAAGACCGCGAAGCTGAATTTAAAGATATGCTGTTAAGATTCACCGAAGAGCGAACCTATGATGAATTGGCCACAACGTTAGGAAAGCAAAACATGTGTGACCAATTCCGTATAATTATTAATTCGCACTTAACCCAAGGCCAAGTGCGAAGAGTTTTGTTGAAGTCGTTTATTATAAAACCTTAGGTTTTTATGAAGCCAGCACCTTAGTATTACGCCTTAAACTCATCTAAATTAATATTGTAGTGCCGAATACGGTCGTGCAAAGTCGACTTGGGCATACCTAGGTCAATGGCGGTGCGCTTTTGATTTCCTTGGTTCGCCGCTAATCTTTTTAAAATCATTTGTTTCTCGATCTCCTTGATGACCGACATCTGATTGGTATCGGTCACCGTCGCGTAATTCACGCCGGTCTGTGCGTGAGCCAGGCGTTCTTTGCGGTTTAACAGATGTTCGATATGAATTTCTTCAATGTATTTCTTTGGATAAAGGGCCGAGGCCCGCGCGACTACGTTTTTAAGCTCACGAATATTTCCGGGCCAGTCGTGTTTTTTAAGTAGTTGAATAGCGTTATAAGAAAAGCGAACTTTCATTTGCCGGGCGAAAGTATAAAGCAACTCATCAAAGTCTTCTAAACGCTCTTTCAATGCCGGGGCTTCAATGGTGATCACATTAAGTCGAAAAAATAAATCGGATCGAAAACTGCCTTCACGAATTTTTTGATAAAGATTTTGGTGAGTCGCCGCAATGATGCGAACATTAGTTTTTACCGAGGCATCACTACCGACCGGGCGAATTTCATTATTTTCTAATGCACGTAGAAGCTTAGCTTGAAGACCGTACGGTAAATCTCCAATTTCGTCTAAAAATAAGGTACCACCGCGGGCCGATTCAAAAGCACCTTTTCGATCGGCGACGGCGCCGGTGAAACTGCCTTTAATATGTCCGAACAATTCACTTTCAACTAAAGTTTCAGTTAAGGCCGAGCAATTTACGCTTATGAACGGGGCTTTGGCAAATGGTGAACTTTGATGTAGTGATTGCGCAACAATATCTTTACCCGCGCCGGATGGTCCTAATAATAAAACTGGAAATTTTGTGGCCGCGACTGAGCTTAAGCTTTTTAATTGTTGATCCCAATATTCGCAGCGACTTGATAACGGAAATTCTTTAGCGACTCGCGATGAATCGTGAACGACGAAATCGGCGGCGCCAATGGAAATTAAATCGCCATCTTTTAAAATGGCTTCTAGTACTTGGGCGCCATTTACAAAAGTGCCACCGGTTGAGCGCAAATCTTTTATGAGTAACTGTTTTTCTTTAGCTTCAAGGCGGGCGTGTCTGGCTTCAACGTTGACCTCGCCCAGTTGAATGGCGCACGTCGAGTCGCTTCCGATATTACTATATTCGCTGACTTCCCAGATTTGTTTACTGTTATCTAATAGTTCGATTTGAAATTGAGCCATGGTCCCTCCCAGGATGTTAAAACTTGTTATTTCAATGTTCACGCCGTTAAATAAGCAGCCGAGGAGTGGTTTATTTGGATATGACTGTAGAAACATCTTATTAAAAAGAATAAAATCTAAGAATTGAGAATTTAAAGTAAACAGATTAAATTAACTCTATGGCAAAAATGACCTTTATTAAGAGTGCAGTGAAAATGAAAGATTTTCCTGAAAGTAAAATGAAAGAAGTGGCCTTCGCGGGCCGCTCTAATGCCGGCAAATCTTCACTTATTAATATATGGGCGAATGAAAAAATTGCGAAGGTCAGCCAATCTCCCGGTAAAACAAGGCTTCTCAATTTTTTTGCGATGGGCACAAGTTACATCATCGTCGATATGCCTGGTTATGGTTATGCTTCACGCGGTGCCGATGAAATTACGACCTGGCGAAAAATGGTTCAAAATTATTTGAGTCAACGTCAGCAATTAGCCGGCTTAGTTTTATTGATGGATATGGCGCGTGATTGGTCGGAAGATGAAGAAACAATTGCGCAGTATATGATGAAGCAAGATTTACCAGTGGCGATTGGCCTGACTAAATCAGATAAATTTTCTAAAACTGATATTGCAAAAGCCATTGCGCGAATTAAAAATCAATCGCGCATTGAAGATGTTTACCCGGTCTCTTCGCAGACGCGCGCTGGCTGTGAAGAGTTTGAAGAATTTATTTTTCGTAATTGGATTAAAAAATGAAAGTAATTGCCGTTATTCCTGCGCGCTATGGGTCCACGCGTTTTCCGGGGAAGCCCTTAGTGATGCTAAAAGGTAAACCGCTTTTGCAATGGGTCGTTGAAGGTGCGCGCACGAGCCAGCTTATTCAAAAAATTTTCGTGGCCACCGACGACGCCCGCATTCAAGAGCTATGTAAAAAAATAAATGTAGATTGTTTGATGACGCGACCTGATTGCCCGACCGGAACAGATCGATTGTTTGAAGCGACTCAAACTTTAAACTTTGATGTCGTACTGAATATTCAAGGCGATGAGCCTCTTATTAATCAAGAGCATATTGACCCACTAGTGCAGGCGTTTTTACAAGAGCCTAAACTAGATATGGCCACATTGGCGCATCCGCTTTTAGCCGATGACGTCAATAATTTAAATGCCGTTAAAGTGATCACCAACGTAAAGAACGAAGCCATCTACTTTAGTCGCTTTGCCATTCCTTATTCGCGTGAAGGTTTTAGTTTACACGGGCCGGCGCTGAAACATATTGGATTGTACGCATACTCTAAGGCCTTCTTGCGCGAGTTTTGCTCAAGCCCACAGGCGGCGATTGAAAAATTTGAAAGTTTAGAGCAGTTAAGAGCCCTTTATCTGGGGGCAAAAATCAAAGTGCTGCGGGTTAAAAAACCGACATACGGTGTTGATACGCCCGAAGATTTGCAAAAGCTTGAAGCTAGCTTGAAGTAACTGCTAAAGTGCCTACATGGCCATTTTAAAAAAAGATCCCATCATCAAAATGCTACAAAAACCCGTGATCAAGCCAAACCGCCTTAAGCAAAAATTTATTTTTGTAACGGGTGGAGTCGTATCTTCAATCGGCAAGGGATTAACGGCCGCAAGTCTTGGTTCTTTACTGGAAGCACGCGGATTTAAAGTCACCATTATGAAATTTGATCCGTACTTGAATGTTGATCCGGGTACAATGTCGCCGCTACAGCACGGGGAAGTTTACGTAACGAATGACGGGGCCGAGACCGATTTAGATTTAGGGCACTACGAACGTTTTACCAATGCCATTTTGCTGCGATCGAATTCCGTTAGCGCCGGGCAAATTTACGATACGGTTATTTCACGAGAACGTCGCGGCGATTACCTAGGCGGAACGGTGCAAGTCATTCCGCATATTACCGACGAAATTAAATCGCGCGTTTACGAAGCGGCTCAAGGCAGTGAAATTGCGATCGTTGAAATTGGTGGGACGGTTGGTGATATTGAAGCTCAACCCTTTTTTGAAGCGATTAGACAATTACGTCTTGATTTGGGCCCGACCAATACAGTTTTAGTTCACGTCACGTACGTGCCGTTTATTGCGGTGGCGGGAGAATTAAAAAGTAAGCCTACGCAGCACTCGGTGAAAGAATTGCGCGAGATTGGTTTACAGCCTGATTTCTTGGTTTGCCGAAGTGAAAAAACAATCGACGATAATCTGAAAGCCAAAATTGGATTATTTTGCTCAATTAAAAAAGATCACGTGATCTCGGCGAAAGACTCTAAAAGTATTTACGATGTACCGTTAGCTTTGCACGCTGAAAATCTAGATAAGTTGGTCGTTGAGTGCTTGAACTTGAAAAAAACCAAGTACAGTATTTCGGGCTGGCAAAAGATTGCAAAGATACAGGGTTCACCAAGGGGTGTCGTTAAGATTGCCATCGTCGGAAAGTACGTTGATTTAAAAGAATCTTATAAATCACTCAACGAATCACTCGTACACGGTGGGTTAGCGAATCACGTGAAATTAGATATCATGTACGTCGACTCAGAAAAATTAAATTCAAAGAACGCCAAAACCCTGCTAGCCGGAGCGCAAGGAATTTTAGTGCCGGGTGGCTTTGGCACGCGCGGAGTTGAAGGAAAAATTTCGGCCATTCAGTTTGCACGCGAACAGAAGATTCCATTTTTTGGAATTTGTTTTGGAATGCAATTAGCGGCCATTGAGTTCGCGCGAAATGTTTGCGGCATTCGTGATGCAACTTCACGTGAATTCGTAGGCGATAAAAAACGTGGTGGAAATATCGTAATTGATTCAATGATCGAGCAACGCGGCATCGTCGATAAAGGCGGCACCATGCGCCTAGGCGCTTTTAGCTGTAAGTTAGCACCCAAAAGTTTGGCGCTAAAGATCTATAAAAAGAATCAAATTTCTGAGCGACACCGTCACCGCTTTGAATTCAATAACAAATATAAAGATCTGTTCGAAAAAAACGGTTTACGCGCTACGGGCATAAATGAAGAGCGTGATCTAGTTGAGATTTTAGAAAATACGAAACACCCGTGGTTTATCGGCGTGCAATTTCATCCCGAGTTTAAATCGAAGCCCTTAAGTCCGCATCCGTTATTTGCGGAATTTGTCAAAGCTTCTTCAAAGCAAGGTGGTGTCTAATGAGTTCTTCATTAAAAATTGCCGAACAAACTCTACGAATTGAAGCCGAAAGTATTTTAAATTTAATTCCACGTCTAGGTGAAAAATTCGAACACGCAGTAAAGCTGGTCTTCGAATGTAAAGGTAAAGTCATTTTAACCGGCATCGGTAAGTCGGGCCAAATTGCGCGAAAATTGGCAAGCACATTTGCCAGTACGGGAACGCCCGCACTTTATCTTCATCCGGCCGAAAGTAGCCACGGTGATTTAGGCGTGATTGCAAAAACAGATTTAGTAATTGCGCTTTCGTATGGTGGAGAAGCAAACGAATTGAATGCGATCATTAATTTTATTTCTCGAAATGGTGTTCCGCTAATTGCTGTTACTGGTAAAGTTACAAGCACGCTTGCTAAGGCCGCTAGCGCTGTGCTTGATGTTTCGGTTTCGCGTGAAGCGTGCCCACTTAATTTAGCGCCAACGTCTTCAAGCACGGCGACTTTAGCAATGGGAGATGCTTTGGCCATGGCAGTCTTAGAGCAACGCGGATTTAAATCTGAAAATTATGCTGAACTTCACCCGGGTGGCTCACTGGGAGCAAAGTTAATGCGTGTAAAAGATATTATGAAAACTGGCGCAGCGTTACCCTTCGTTAAAAAAGAATCATCAATGAAAGAAATTCTGACGGCGATGACTCATCAAAGTGTGCGCGGTGCCGCATGTGTGCTCGACGAAAATGGAAAACTAGCGGGCGTTATTACCGACGGAGATATCCGTCGTTTTCTAGAAAAAAATCAGGATCCATTTACGAAAGCTGCGCACGACCTCATGTCGCATTCACCGCGAACCATTGATTCTAATGAACTGGCAGAAAAAGCATTATTTTTAATGGAACAATTTCGTATTCAAATGCTGATTGTCTTAGATCAAACTTCAAATACGCCAATGAAGCCCGTGGGAATGTTAATTTACCAAGACCTTCTGAGTTCGAAAGTTCGTTAAAACCTTAAATATTCAAGACTAAGGTCTTGTCTACAAGACCAATTATCAGTCGATACAGACCTTCGTCGGCTTTTGGCACGTACATTCCTTGCCGTGGTGATTTATATTTTCCACAATGAAATCGTGGGTATAGATATAAATAAATTGAACCCAATTAAAATGTTAGTTTTAGACGTTGACGGTGTCCTGACCGATTGTCGGTTGTGGATGGATTCAAACGGTGAATGGAAAAGATTTTTTTCAATTCGCGATGGAGTCGGAATTAAAGCGTTAATTGAAGCCGGATACAAATTAGCCATTATCACCGGAACAAAAGCCAGTGACATACGTGCGCGCGCGAAAGTTTTAGGAATCAATTATTTTTACGAAGGGGCTAGCGACAAGTGGCCTTCATTCGAACAACTGCAAAAAGAATCTGGAATCTCACCAAGTGAAATGGCCTACGTAGGTGACGATGTTTTTGATATTCGCATTTTGCAATCGGTGGCGTTCGGCGCAACGGTGCCCGAAGCCGTTGATGAAGTGCTTGAGGTTGCTAGTTACGTAACGAAGCGTGCGGGTGGCAATGGGGCCGTTCGCGAGATCTGTGATTTTATTTTAAAGTACGGACATTATGCAAAAAACTGAGGTGTTTGTGGTAAAAAAAGTTTTAAAGATTGTTTTGGCGGCCAGCTTATTCTTAAGCAGCTCGATTGGTATCGCCGAAGAAAATATCGATGTTCCAAAAGATGAATTAGTTCAAGAGACCGTGTACCCGGTATTTGATAATCCGGTTAGCGTTAAAAACCGTAACGTTCAAGATTCTCATGCAATCGATGTAGGAATTTTCGGTGGGCTGGCTTTGACGGAGCCAATTTCAAACACCACTAAAATGGGCGTCGCCTTTAATTACCATTTGAATTACACGCACTCGGTTGGATTAGTATGGGCTAAAAATAGTTCTGGTTTATCAAAGGATGCTCAGGGGATTAAAGAACAATTTGGCTTAGATTACGGCCGCGCCCCTGCGCCAGATTATGCCGTTCTAGTTGATTATAATTACAAAGCTTATTACGGAAAATTAAGCTTAACCAGTAATGGCGTAATCAACACCACAATCTACGGTTCTTTCGCGGGCGGAATGATTAAGTACGTTCATAAATCATATCCCATGTTAGCTGTCGGCATCGGCGAAAGATTCTATTTCACAAAAAGTCTTTCTTTAAAAATGGACTTACGACTTTATGCCCATCAGGCTCCGATTCCTTTCAAGGCGGGTGCCTTATGTGATGGTTCAAAAGCCACGTGTGGCGGCGGCGGTCAAACCACGCCCGGGCGCGATCCGGTTCCAAGTTATGATAGTTTTGAAGAGCGTTTAACTTACACGACTAATCTTGAATTCGGAATGAATTATTTATTTTAAGGAGATTCGCGGTATGAAATTGATTTTACTTTCTTTTATTGCGGTTCTTTTAAGTTATCAAAGCCAAGTAATGGCGGCGCCGCAAATATTAGACGATCAAGAAGTTGTTGATATCGAAAGCTTATATAAGACCGCGCCTAAAAAAGCGCAGCCCGTGGCCGAGCCGGCCCAGACCGAGTCTGAAAAAACGGTTGAGCAAGTTTCTAATGGTGAAGAGCAAGTGGCGCCTGATGCCCAACCGCCTGGGCAAACGCAAGCCGCGCCGAAAAATAAGGAAAATAAGGCCGAAAGTTTAACCGATCTAAATCGGTTAGCACCATTTAGCGAAGTTTCTGTCATTCAAAAAAAGTATTTATCAAAAACTGAACGCGTGCAGCTTTTTGCCGGTGGTGGAATGACGACGAATTCACCGTGGTTTTTAAATTTGGGATTAAAATTAAACGTGGCCTATCACTTTACGGAATCATGGGGCGTTGAGCTTGGCGGCTTATTTCTTTCGAATTCAGAACGTGAAGTGGCTAAAGAAATTCGAGATAATAATAAATTGCAGCCAGAGACTTTCGTAACGACAAAAAGTTATATGGGCGCTGATATTTTTTGGGCTCCCATTTACGGCAAGGTTACCTTTCTGAATAACCGTATTATTCCATTTGATATGTACTTCACCCTCGGTGGCGGAACATCGAATACAACGTCAGTAGAAAAAAATGTTCCTACCTTTCACGTGGGCACCGGACAAATTTTTGCTTTATCAAAGGGAATGGCCTTTCGTTGGGACTACAGCTGGACGCACTTTTCAGCGACACCTATTGGCGCGGCCAAGAGTGAATACGACGATTTAATTTTGACGGCTGGGTTTAGTTTCTTCTTTCCGGAGGCAAAGTACCGATGAAAAAAAATATTCTTAAAGGCTGCTTAATTCATATCTTAGCTTTCGTTTCATTTCTTGGTTGGCATTCAAATGCGGATGCGGCGACGAAAAGAAATCAAAAGACCGTCGTCTCGACAACGCGCAAGCAATCTCCCGCGAATTCAAAAATTTATACGGCAACTAAGTCAACGCTGCAAAGAAGTCAGCTGGCCAATGCTTTGGGGTTGATGAAATCGGGTCAGTATCCACAGGCGGCCAATTCTTTTTTGAGTCTCTCACGTCGCAGTGATTTAGCTTCAGAACGATCGCAAATTAAATACTACTTGGGTCTCTGTATGATGGAGATGAGTTTAAATCAAGCAGCCGCGTTTCAATTTGTGGATGTAATTAAATCAAGTGATAAACGCTGGACCCGTCAAGCCATTGAAAAGTTATTAATCGTGACCGACCGTTTAGGTGACGAAACATTACTTAACTACGCCATTCAAAGAATTGACGTCAATCAGGTGCCAACCCAATACCGTGATATGTTGTATTTTCGTTTAGCCGAAATTAAGCATAAGGCCGGCTTATTTACTGAGGCGGTTAACTTATATAATAAAGTGGGTTCGCAGAGCCGATTTTATTATAGCGCGCTTTACGGTAAGGGCTTAGCGCAAGCCGAAGGTAAGCAGCCCGATTTAGCGTTGGCTAGTTTTAAGCAATTACTAGATATGCGATCTAGCGCCCGCGTAACCGATGTGAATAAAGTGGCCGCGCAGCTTTCAATTGCTAGAACTTATTATCAAAAACAAAATTGGGAGAAAGCAATTGAAGCCTACTCGGCTATTCCGCGCGATAGTTTTATGTGGCACGAAGCTTTATTTGAAAAAACTTGGGCCATGTTAAGAGCGGCTCGGTTTCGTTCAACGCTCAGTAATTTTCAGACACTGCATTCGACTTTCTACGAAGATGCTTATATTCCAGAAACTTTACTGTTGCGATCAATTGTTTATCTTTATATTTGTAAATACGATGAAATGGAAAAAGTGGTTGATCTTTTCGATACGCAATACGGCCCCATTTCTAAAAAAATCAATGCGTACTTAAATCAAAACCATTCTTCCGAAAATTACTTTCAAGAGGTGAACAAGGCTTTTATCGTAAAAAAAGATGCCGAGTCGAACAAGTCATTTAGCATTCCGTACAATGCAATTAAGCATATTGCCGAAGAGGGCGATGTACGTCGAACGTATTCTTACCTCAAAAAGTTGAATGAAGAGCGTAAACTGGTAGATGAAAACCCAAATTTGCGGGCGACTCCGATGGGGGTTTACGCCTCAGGTATTATTACGAATCGTTTAAAAAGTGCGCGCAGTATTATCGGCGAGATGGTTAAAGCCCACCTGCTTAACATGCGAGTCGAGTTAAAAGACTTGAATGAACAAGCTAGTTTTATTCGTTACGAAATGATCAATGGAAAAAAAGAAACTTTGAAAAAGCGAATCAACGGCAAAACAATGGCCGAAGAAACAGACAGCGAAAATCAAGACCGAGCATTTTATATTAAAAACGGATATGAGTATTATCCGTTCCAAGGCGAATATTGGTTAGATGAAGTTGGAAATTACCACTACTTAGGAAAGCAAAGTTGCGAGTAAAATATGAATAAAAAATTGACGACCACTTTAAATCTACCTTTAAGCCTAATCTTAGCTTCAAGTTTTGCTTTTTCAAGCTCAGCCTTTTCCGCTAATCTAAAAGCTAAGAAGAAAAAACAAACGGTCGGTCAATTGCTTAAAAAAATTAAAGAAGACAGCCGGGGCGCTAAGATCAAAGAATTAAGCAAGGGGAATACTAACCTACCCGAGTCTCAGCTAGGCTTTGAAAGTCGTCAGAATGTTAATTTAGCTCGCGTGAAGCCACCTAAATCTTCAGAAATTTTCAAACACGAAAATAGCGACCAAGCCGCTTACGAAAAAACTTTGGATCTGCAAATTCAAGAACTCTACAAGCTAACGCAAAGATTTAAGAACAATGATAACCGGGGTGAGCTTTGGTTGCGGCTGGCTGAACTTTACGTCGAAAAATCTTCGTTAGTCGATGCCCGCAAGCAAGATACTTTTGACCTCAAGCTTAAAGAATTTCAAGCAGGCAAAACAAAGGTTAAGCCTAAGCTAGATTTGGGTGAAGCCAGAGACTACAACAAAAAAGCGATTCAACTTTACGAATGGTTCTTAAAGGACTATCCGCGTGACGCGAAAGTCAGCCAAGCCCTGTTTTTTCTTGGTTATAACTATTTTGAAATTGGCGACAATAAGCAAGGCGCACATTATTATGATCGTCTAACTAAAGAATTTCCGAAAAGCCCTTACGTGGGCGAAGCGCACTTTGCCTTGGGCGAATTTTATTTTGAAAACGAAAAGTGGGCCGATGCTTACAAAGAATATACTAAATTAATTAAAGACCGTCGCCACCGACTGAATACATTTGCGCTTTATAAGGGCGCTTGGTGTTTGTACCGCTTAGGTAAAACCGAAGAAGGAATTAAGTACCTTGATTACATCATTAAAGGGGCTAAGAATGAAGCCAGCGGCGAGCTAGTTGCGGGCAAAAAACTGAATACCTCTAAACTTGAAAATGAAGCGCTTCGCGATTTAGTCGTTTTCTTTGCCGAATTAGGCGATACGAAACGCGCCGTAGCGTACTTTAGAGCAATCAATTCGAAAGAAGCAAACGCCAATATTGAAAAGTTAGCCTATTACCTCTCTGATAAGGGTAATCGCGAAGGCGCCAAAGAAGTATTTCGAATGCTCATTGCTCAAGATCCAACGTCAAAGAAAGCATTTGAATATCAATATCAAATTGTTCAAAATTATTTCTACGCTAAAAACTCGCCTCAATTTAAAGAAGAGCTTTATCATTGGATAACAGACTTCGACCAAAAGTCTCAATGGTACGCGGCCAATCGGGGTGACGATGCTTTTCTAAAAAATTCGTATAAGCTTCGTGAACAAACTTTACGAAACTACATTCTTCAGCAACATCAAACGGCGCAAAATTCTCGGGCAGTTTATTCTCGTCAGACGGCCAGCGAAGGTTACAAGCTTTACTTTCAAGAATTCCAGGACTCAGCGCAAGTGGCCGACATGCATTTCTTCCACGGAGAATTACTTTACGATATGGGTAAGTACGGCGAAGCCTCAACTGAATACGCCTGGGTCGCCGAAAATGCCGAAAGCAGCAAATTCGCGGCAAAAGCTTCACAAAACTTATTACTTTCAATCGAAAAAGCTTTGCCGCGAGATGAAGAACTGCAAAAACGCGTGGGTGATTCGGTTGAACCTATTCCAATGGATCCTCGCGTAGAGAAATTCATTAAATCAGCGACTTGGTACACGCAGAAATACCCAACTTCAGATAAAGACGCCGAAATTAAATTTCGTATGGGTCGGCTTTACTACCAGACTAATAATTTTGGCCCGGCCGAAAAGCTATTTAAAGAGATTGTGAAGAAACATCCAAAAACAAAATACTCTGAATACTCGGCCAATTTGCTTTTAGATATTTATAATCTTAAAAAAGATTATGCTGGTTTAGAAAAAATGGGAACCGAGCTTTTAGCCGATGACTCATTCGCGGCGTCAAAGGCGGGCAGTGATGTTCGTGGCGTTTTAGAAAAAGCTAACTTTAAAAAAGCGCAAGATTTAGAAACAAGTAAGAAGTATTTAGATGCGGCTAAACAATACCAAACTTTTGCAGTGCAAAATCCGAAATCTGACTTAGCGGTTGTAGCTTTATTTAATGCCGGTGTTAATTTTGAACGTTCGGGGCGTAATCTTGATGCCATTCAAAACTATCGAAAAGTTGTTGCCTCGAATGATAAAGCGGCCGCAAACTTAAAACCGAAATCGCAGAAATTGTTAGCAAAGCTATATCAAGATTCAGGTTTATTTGAAGAGTCAGCCGTATTATTTAAACAATTGGCTAAAGATAATCCAAAAGATCCATTGATGCCAAATTACTTATTTAATTCGGCCGTTATGTATGAAGCGCTAGGAAAAAATAGCGAAGCCATGGGTTCTTATAACGAGTTCATCAGCGTTAATAAGAATCAAAGTGAAAATGCGGCCGCCTTATTTACGTTAGCGCAATTGCAACGTAAGTCGAATGCGTTAACCGGCGCAATCAACCACTACAAAGAGTACGTAGAATTACCGCAGGCTAAATTAGATAAAAAAGTCGAAGCCCAACATTGGATCGCGGAAATTTCGCAAAAACTTGGCCGTCGTAAAGATAATGAAGAAGCAAAAGTGGCCATCCTCGCTTTACATCGTCGCTTACCGGCCGATAAAAAGAATTTAGCTAATTCGTACGTGGCGCAAATCAAATTAGAACAAGCGCAAGAGTCATTTAAAGAAATGAAACGTATTACTATTCCGGCGAATCCGGCCAAACAAAAACAAGCCGTTGATAAAAAACTCGAAGGGATCGATAAGCTAAATAAAGAGTTAGCCGAAATTATTAAGTTAGATTCAGCCGAAGAAATCGTAACGGCATTAACTATGGGCGCCGAAGCCAACGATCACTTAGCGGCCGCGATTCAGGCCACGCCTTATCCACCTAATTTAAATGAGGAGCAAAAGAAACAGTACAAAGCTGGAATTGATCGCATTACCAATCCATTTTCACAAAAAGCGGAAGACAGTTATAAATTAGCGGTCGAGCGTGCATGGGATTTAGAAGTCTACAACGCCGCCTACAAAACGTCTTTAGCGCAAATGAATAAGCGAAATCCAAAGCTTTATTACAATAATGGTGAAGTTGGTGCGGATAGTCGCTTTGTAAATTGGATGGGTGATAAATGAAAAAATTAATTATTATGGCGGCGCTTGCTTTTGTTTCGGCCTGTGCTACTTCAGAAAAAAGAGAAAAGCCTGCAGCTGAAGAAAATTACGAAGATACGGCCATTGCGTCGACAAAGCCAGTAGATTACAAAGATGACGTGGTTATTGCCAAAGAAGAAAAGCTGCCCGCGGCGACGTACACCGCGCTGAATGAAGCTATTCGACAACAAAATGATGATCAAATTCAAAAAGCTTGTAGCGAAATTCTGACTCAAAATTCAAAAGACACGAAAGCATTGAATGCACTTGCACTTGTTTACTATAAGAAGGGCCGGTTTGAAGCCGCTCATTATTTACTAAACAAAGCTTTAAGTGCTAATCCGAACTCAGCCGAAATTTACGGAAACATCGGCACTGTTTTGCTTGCTAAAAATGAGCGGCGTGAAGCGGTCAAATCTTTTCGTAAGGCCCTGCAATTAAATCCTGACGATGCAATGGTTGGCGCAAACCTTGGCGCCATTTATGTTCAAGAAAAAGATTACACCAAAGCTCTTTTAGCGCTGGAAGTTGCGGTTAGTAAGGGAATGAAAGACGTTAAAGTATTAAATAATTATGCAGTCGCTTTAACGGCAAAAGGCCGTACCAAAGAAGCGGCCGATTTTTATGAAAAGATTTTAAAAGAGAATCCAAGTCAAAAAGAAGCGATGCTGAACTACTCAATTTTGTTGATCGAAGTGATGAATAAAAACAAAGAGGGGCTAGACCTTTTGAACAGACTAAAGTTTGTAGGGCCGTCGGCAGAGTCTCGTCAAGTGATAAAGCAATTGGAAAATAAAGCAAAAGCTGCTTTACAATAGGGAACGGGGTTTTGATGAATCTTCTTAGAATGTGCTGCGTAACAACTCTGCTATCGTTTTTTTGCATCCAATTAACTTGGGCGCAGACCAATATTCCATTAGATAAAAATAATGTAATCAAGTCGAAATCAGACCGAAAGCAAACGCTTAATTTCGAAGACGAATTAGTTGAAGGAAACGCCCAGAAGCCTGAACTGTTTTATTTATTTCAAAAAAAGAATTTTAATTATAAACGTTTAATCAAACTCAGAGAGAATTTTCTACCCGAGATGAGAAAAACAAACGAAGACATACAGCGATTACGGGGTGGACGTTGAAATCACCATTGATATTTAGAGTTTTTAAGAATGACCAAATTCAAGTCGTAAAACAATTCGTTGATAAAGACCAAATTTTATTTGGTCACAACGCCGAAGTCGACGTCGACTTAGACTCTAGCGAAGTTTCGGCGATTCACTGTTTGGTTGAAAAACGTGGGCAGCAATTTTATTTGTGTGACTTAGGTTCAACCCAAGGCACTTTTAAAAATGGTCAGGGCGTACTTGATGAACCGATTCAATCAGGTGACGACTTTAATGTTGGCCCATTTAAGATTGTATTTTTTGTTGGTGCACCGAAGCCGGTTTATGCACCTCAAACTGGATCTGAAATTGTTATTCCGCCCGTCGTTGCAACTGCTGCGGCCGTAGTTACGGCAGCAGTCATTACGAAGATGGCAAGCGATACTCAAGTTAAACCTAATATCCAGTCACCGATGGTATCTAAAGGCAGCACGGGCCGAAGTATGGCAAGCGCTCAATCTAAATCTAGAAAAAATCGTCGCACATTTGCTCCGTCTAGCGAAAATAAAGATTTACGAGATTTTATTAAACCCGGTAAAGGGCAATTAGTTGAAGTCATTGTTTCTTGGCACGAGCGAATTTTGAATACCTATCACTTTGTTCCGACCGGAATAAAAAGATTGGGCCGCGCCCTAGACATTCAAGTACCGGACGGGTCTTCTCCAAAAGATTGGTCATTACTTGATTGCACAAGCGGCGTGACCATTCGCACGACACCCGAAATGAAAACGGAAGTTCAAAAAGAAGGTGATATTAAGCGTATCACTGATCCAAATTATAAATTGCAGCAGAACGAAGCGGTTTTTATAACGCTTGTTAACGGAATGCAATTAGTGGTTCGTTACGCACCGGTGGCTCCGGTCGTTCCATTTGAATCTCCATTGATATTATCATCGTCAGAGTTAACCGGAATTTTGGCCGCTTTAATCATTGCGGCCTTAGCTAGTTTGATCGTCTCAGTGACGGTGCCAAAAAATGTGGTTAAGGACGAAGAAATACAGCGAGTCGCCCAAGTTATTTTTAATAAGCCACCTCCGCCGCCAGCGGCAGCGATTCCGCCGACGCCATCGCAAACTCCACCGGCCGAGGCTGAACAAAAACCAAAGCCACCACCTGAGCAGCCTAAAAAAGTGGTTGAGTCAGATAAGCAAAAAGAAAATAAATCTAAAGGTGATCCAAAAAAACCTGAACAAAAGGTAGCGGTCGCACAAACCGCCGGACGCGCCAATGAGGTAAAACCAAAAGATTCGAAATTAAAAACTAAAATGTTTACTTCAACTAAACAGGGCGCCGCCATTAAAACGGGTGCAACCGCGGGCGCCAATGCGCAGAGTAAAGATCCAGATCCGACGAACGCTGGCTTATTAGCCGCCTTCGGTTCAGGTGGCGCGCGAAGTAAATTAGATAAAGCTTACAGTGGTTCAGGTGAATTACTTGGTGCCGGTGAAAAAGCAACTGGATCTTCTGGCTTCAATGAAAATCGCGCGGGCGATGATTTAGGTTCTAAATTTAAAGACACGGGCGCGGGCGGAAAAGGCACGGCTACTCAAGGTATCGCGGGCATCGGCACGAAGGGTCGCGGCACGGGCATGAGTGAATACGGCAGCGGAACTGGTTTTGGTAGTAAAGACCAAGTGGCCATACAGGCTGGCGGCGTCGAAGAAGAATTTAGTGGATCGATAGATAAAGAAGCGGTTCGCCGCGTAGTTCGTTCGGCTTTAGCGCAGTTCAAATCATGTTACGATCGCGAATTTAAAAAAGATACGAAGCTTGAAGGTAAGGTTGTGATTAGCTGGGAAATTCACGAAAAGGGCGTTGCAAAAAATGCTCAGGTCGTGCGAAGCAAATCGACAATCGGCAATTCAACGGTTGAAGAGTGCGTTCGTTCGCGAATGCTTTCTTTAAGATTTCCAGAGCCGCCAGCGGGTAGTTTTGCCGAAGTCACTTTCCCATTTTTGTTTCAAGGTCAAAAATAATTTTACAGGAGGATTATAGTGGACCCAGTAGTAGCCGCCGCCAATACCGAGAACCTAAACCCGATACTCAGAGCTTTCATCGAAGGTGGAGCCGTGATGTATGTCATTTTAGTCATCGCCGTGCTAACCCTTGTGTTAGTGGTCGAAAGATTTTTGACATTAAAGTCATTGCGAGTTGATAAAAAAGAATTTACTGATCAAATTTTTAGAATGGTTGTTGCGGGCGATTTGCGCCAAGCCATTTCATTTTGTGATTCAAAACCAACGCCATTAGCTAACACGGTCAAAGCCGGATTAGTTCAAGCGATGAATAAACGTCCCGATGAAGAAGTGCAAGTGGCGATGGATGCCGCGGTTCTTCGCGAGATGCCACGCCTTGAAGGCTGGACGGCATTCTTAGCCGTGTTTGGTAACATTGCCGTTTTAGCCGGTTTATTAGGTACGATCATCGGTATGATTGGTTCATTCCGCGCCGTGGCCGATGCCGATCCAGCTAAGAAAGCCGAATTACTTTCGGCGGGAATTTCACACGCCTTAAATTGTACGGGTTTCGGTCTTATCACGGCGATTGTCGCGATTGTATTTTACGGATTATTTCAGCACATGATTCAAAAGGCAGAAAACGAAATGATCGAGACCAGCATGTCATTACTAAATTTAGTGACGGCTAATCGCGATAAGATGAAAGACTAACCTTAGGTTAGTAATGAAAGACTAATTCATTTACGTAATTTTTTTGTTACTAGATTTTTTGGCTTACAGATTTTTGGAGAGTGAATTATGGCTCATATAAGTACAGGTGGCAGAGGCCGAGAACCCAACGTTGAACTTAATTTAGTTCCGGTCATTGATTTGATGTCCGTGCTGATTACTTTCCTCCTGATATCAGCAGTTTGGACGCAAGTTTCAATGATCCAATTGGGCGCCTCGTTCGCTTCACCAAAAGATGCAAGTCAAAAAGATATTACGCCGCCACCGATGGAAGATTTAGTGTTGAAACTAGATATCCGCGCGAACGGTTACATTCTCTATATCGGAAAAGAAGTTCGTACTTTACCAATGCTAAATGGAGTTTACGATAAAGAATCTTTGTTAGCCGAGTTAACAAAAGTAAAACAAATGTTCCCTACAAAAGGGGGCGTTAAGATGGCAATTTCAGATGAGATTCAGTATGAGCACGTTGTCGCGGCAATGGACATCGGGCTTAAAGCGGGATTCTCACCGGAACTCTTAACCGGAGGACCCAACTAATGGCAATTTTTAGACCCGGCCAAAGACATCGTTATCATAATATTTTAAAACGTCGCGGTGGTAAAAGAAATGTGACGGCCATTCTGTCATTGACGGCGATGGTTGATATGTTCACCGTGTTAGTTATCTTTTTGTTACAAAATTATAATACAACGGGCGAAATTTTATATATTCCAAAAGAAGTGACTTTACCAAAAGCAAATCGCGTCAATGATTTGAAACCTTCACTGGTTGTGACCGTATCTTCGAAAGAAGTTTTAATCGATCGCACGGTAGTGGCCACGTTTGATGAAGTTAAAGCATCTACTGACTGGGTTATTCCGAACTTAAGAGATCAAGCGCGGGTGTTATTAGAAAAAGCAAAAGCCGAACAAGAGGCTAAGTTTCAGACTAAAGTGAAGAATATTGTAGATAAAACGCTCGGTAAAGAAGAACAAGACGTCAATGCATGGAGAAAAGTCACCATTCAGGCCGATAAAGCCATTGACTACTTAACCCTTAAAAAAATAATGTATTCCATCTATGAAGCAGGTGGCGGACCTATTAATTTTGCTGTCGCAAAAGATTACGAAAAAGACAATGCGACTCCGGATACCAAAACTCAATAAGTACACGGTTCTTTTTGCATTTGTAATTGCGTTTATATTTTTGGAGATATTAATCATATCTCCAAAAGTTCTTGAGAAACCCACCGAAGAACATGTCGAGTACGAAAAAATTCTAGCCTTAGCCAATTCTAAAAAAAAATCTTCCGTTGAACAAAAAATGATGGGATTGCATTTAGTCGAAAATAGCGACAACAAAAAAGGTTGGGAGCTGTTCGCCACGGAAGCCTTGGGCACGAACGACTCGCAGTGGGTTTTGAAAAAAGTTCGCGTGCAATTTTTCTCGCAAGATCAATCTAATTTTACCGTTACTGGCGACGTCGGCGAAATCGACGGCGCGTCTCGAGATTTGGTTATTCGCGGCAATGTCATCACCACCAGCTCAAATGGCTACTCTTTTAAAACGGATTCACTTCATTACGTTTCAAAATTAAAGCAGATGAGCAGCCCCGATACGGTTCATATGGAAGGTCCGCCTGATCGCAAAGGCACCGGATTCAAATTAACGGGGCAGGGTTTGTTAGTTGATGTTACCGAGAATCAGATGAATATCTTAGATGCCGTTGAGGCCACAAAAATAATTGATAACAAAAACTTTAAGCTCACCTCCAATACGGCTGAATTTTCTAATAAAAATCATGAAGCACTTTTCGCCGGAGAAGTTAAAATGAAATTAGGCCCCAGCAACCTTGAAGCCCCACGTGCTTTCTTTAAATACTCTCAATCCGCCAAGGTGCTTGAAAGTATCTTGCTTAATCAGGGGGTGAGATTAGTCGAAGGCGATAAGCGCGCCACGAGTGAAGAACTTGAAATCAATCTCGTTGAAGACAAAATGACATTGCGCGGTCAACCTAAGGTGCAGCAGGGCAGCGATGAGATTCGTGGTCAAGAAATCGTCTTTCTTGAAGGCGGTAAAAAAGTTAAGATAAATCAGGTCAACGTAAAAGGAAAACCTCCAAAATGAAAAGCACGCTGAAGATTTCAAAAATTTCCAAGCAGTTTAAAGGACGCAAAGTTGTTCAAGCAGTGTCGTTTGAAGTTGAGTCTGGGCAAGTCGTTGGACTACTTGGACCTAACGGCGCCGGTAAAACAACTTCATTTTATATGGTTGTAGGGTTAGTGAAGCCCGATGAAGGAAATATTTTTCTTAACGAATTAAACATTACCGATTTTCCAATGTATAAACGTGCGCGCAACGGACTCAGTTATTTAGCGCAAGAGCCCAGTATTTTTCGTAGGCTTACCGTCGAAGAAAATATTTTAGTGGCGCTTGAAGCTCAAGGCCTAGGTACGCAAGAACGTAATGAGAAGTTAGAGTCACTTTTACAAGATTTTCGAATCAATCATTTACGTGAATCCAACGGCTATGCGCTTTCGGGTGGTGAACGACGCCGCGTTGAAATTGCGCGGGCTTTGGCTGGCTCACCGCACTTTTTACTGCTAGATGAGCCTTTCGCGGGAATTGACCCCATTGCCGTCGCAGATATTCAAAATATTATCCGAGATCTTAAGGCCAAAGGTATAGGAGTTTTGATCACCGATCATAACGTTCGTGAGACTTTGGGCATTTGCGACTATGCTTATATATTGAAGGATGGGCAAATTCAGGTGCGGGGAACTTCAACAGAAATCGCCAACTCTGAGCTTGCGCGCAAGTTCTACTTAGGAGAAAATTTCCGCTTGTAACGGCAAACTCTTCAATAAGTTTTGAGATTTTTTTATTTTTCGAGTACGTTTTTAGAATCGCAAATAGTTAGTTTCGTTAATGGCTTTCGATATGGGGTAAGAAACAATGGCACTTCGACAGACGATGAGTTTAAGTCAAAATTTGGTCATCACGCCGCAGTTGCAGCAAGCGATCAAACTTTTGCAAATGTCTCGTCTTGAATTAGAAACGCAAGTGCGAAGTGAATTAGAAGAAAACCCAATCTTAGAAGAGGCCGAAGTTCTTAAAGAAGAAGATTTCCAAAGAACCAAAGAAGCCGAAACGCAAACTTCGGTTGATAATTCTGAAGTCGCCGTCGACACCACCTCGTCGGAAAGCGTTCAGGATCCGCAAAAGCAAGACGAATTCGAATGGGAATCTTATTTAGAAACTCAGCACAAAGCTCCGCGTGAAGCCTCTTCTGGCCAAGAAGAGATCATGAATTATGAAAATATTATTTCTTCCACCCAAACATTGCACGAGCATATTTACTGGCAAGTGAAAATGACGGGTTTCTCGGAACAAGAAGGTAAAGCCGCCGACGCAATCATCGCGCACATTGATGATGATGGTTATTTAAAAGTACCTCTCAATCAAATTGCGGAAGAAGAAAAATTAGATATCGATGATTTAGAAGACGCCCTAAGCCTTATTCACGAATTCGATCCGCCCGGAGTGGGCGCGCGTGATTTAAAAGAATGTTTATTAATTCAAGCTAAGCTTTTAGAAGAAGACACAAATGATTTAGTTCAGCTAATCAATAATCACTTAAAAGACCTCGAAAAAAAGAATTACGAAGCCATCGCCAAGGGTCTGAACCGCTCGATGGAAGAAGTGATAGAGATCTGCAAAATTATCTACGCCATGGAGCCCAAACCAGGGCGTAGTTACGCGGGTAACGACACTCACTACGTAACGCCTGACGTTTACGTTTACAAAGTGGGCGACGATTACGTTGTCTCTTTAAACGAAGACGGTTTACCTAAATTAAAAATCTCGAATTTCTATAAAAACATGTTAAAGGGTGGCGCAAACCCGACGGGTGATCAAAAAGCATCTGAGTATATTCAAGAAAAACTAAAATCCGCGGTTTGGTTGATTAAATCAATTCACCAACGTCAGCGCACAATTTTTAAAGTCACCGACAGTATTGTTAAGCATCAAAAAGAGTTTTTCGAAAAAGGCGCGGGCCACTTAAAACCAATGGTCCTTCGTGATATCGCAAACGATATCGGTATGCATGAATCAACGGTCAGTCGCGTAACGACGTCTAAGTATGTGCACACCCCGCAAGGTATTTACGAGCTGAAGTACTTCTTCAACTCGGGTATCAGCTCTTCGGATGGTGGCGAAGATTTAGCTTCCGAATCAGTTAAATTAAAATTAAAAGAAATCGTTTCCAAAGAAGATCCAAAAAAGCCATTGTCGGACCAAAAATTGGTCGAACTTCTCCGCAAAGAAGGTATCGAGATCGCGCGCCGTACGGTTGCCAAGTACCGCGACGTCTTAAAGATCCTTCCTTCAAGCCAACGTAAAAAATACTTTTAATGAATTACCAAGCGCTTATTCGTGATGTGCCCGATTTTCCTATTCCTGGAGTATTATTTCGCGATGTCTCACCGTTATTGCAAGATGCGGAAGCGCTCGATTCAGTCGCGCATGGTTTTGCAAAGCTGATTGATCTTAAGAATGTTGATTTGTTTGTAGGAATTGAATCGCGCGGATTCATCTTCGCGGCAATGCTGGCCGCGAAATTTAACAAAGGTTTTTTACCTCTCAGAAAAGCCGGCAAACTTCCACCCCCGGTGCTACAAGAATCTTACGCCCTCGAATACGGCCAAGCCACGCTAGAAATCGCCCCTTACCGCGACGGTAAAAAGCGGGTCATCATCTGCGATGACGTGCTTGCGACCGGTGGCACCCTCAAAGCATCGATTTCACTCTGTGAAAAGGCGGGTTATAGCGTCGAAGATATTCTTGTATTGATCGATCTAACTTTCTTAAACAAGCTGACCTTCAAGAATCAAAAAATTAAGTCATTGATTCAGTATTAAACTAAAAACTTTTTGCAACTTAAGCGCCTGCTATAGCTTGTAAAAAACCCATGGGGTCTTTTTCAAATTCAAAGTAATTGTCTGGATTAATAGTCACGATGTAAGCGTTTGGGTATTGTTTTTTAAAAGCAATTAACCCTTTTTGCGACTTTGATGAATTACTTTTAACTTCAATCGCCCAAATAAGTTTTCCTTTTTTCAAAACAAAATCAACTTCATGCTGTCCTTCGCGCCAGTAATACAAGCTTTCATTTGTTCGACATAATTGCGCGCCAACTACTACCTCAAATGCTCGACCTCGTTCGTCAGAATTGTAGGATGACTGTACGGTTAGCTGAAAAAAACAGGGCGCCAATGGTAGTATTTTTGGTGATGAAGACTTTGTTTTTACGATTTTAGCCGAAAATTTTTCGAGTGCGCGTAATAAGAAAGCTCCTTCATAAAGTTTAAGGTAGTTTTTTATTAGCTCGACATTACCGCGGTCTTGAATCTGACCAAGTAGTTTGGTGTAAGAAATTTCTTGGGCCGGATAACCCATTATGATTTCAAAAGCCTGCCGAAACAGGGCAGGGCTTTTTACATTTTGATATTGCAAAATATCTTTTTCAATAACTGTATTCACAATCGAGTTTTTAACGTAGGCCGACCATTCATCAGGTTGATGCCTTAAATTATATGAGCCTGGGTATCCACCATATTGTAAATAGTCTTCGAACGTAACGTCGTAGCCCCGATTAGATTCTTCAAAATTCCAGTGATAAGCGTGTGTCTGCTGAAATCGCCCCGTTAAACTTTCCGTCAATCCCTTTTGAATTTCTAGTGAGCTTGAGCCCAACAATACGCATCGTATTGGTTTTTTATTTCTTTTGTTTTCATCATATAATTTTTTAATTACTTCGGCCCAATTTTCACATTTTTGAATTTCATCGATGAATAGTATTTTTTTGTCTTGGCCTGCTTGTATCCACTGTTGTGTGAGCCAGTCAGCATCAGAATTAAAAACTTTATCGGCACTTACGTAATAAGAACTATTCTTATAATGTTCATCGATTAATAATAAAATGGAGGTGGTCTTGCCAACTTGGCGCGGTCCGGTTAATACTTGAATAAGGCCATTATTTTTCTCAAGATTTGAGCTTAAGCTATTGATATAATTTAACTTTATTGTCTTTTCCATATTTGATAGCTTAACCTATCAAATATAATAGGTCAACCTATCAAAACTTATGCTTTTTGTGCGTCTCGTCTTGTAAGTAGTTGATCTCATTACGAGAAATTAAATTTCTGTTTTAGGCTCAACCTTGGTCTAGGCTTTCCCGATAATAAGGGTAACTCAAAACACAGCTTAAGGAGCCGACCGATGAAGTCCAACTACACGTTTAAACACCTGGATTACTCAGAATCTTTAGTCAATTACGCCAACGAAAAACTAAATGAAATCGGCCATTTTTTATTTCGCGATAGCCGCAGCACCGTTTACTTTTTTAAAAATAACCATGAATTTGTCGTAGAGATTTCAATTAATACGAAAGAAAAGTTTTTCAAGGCGACCGCATCAGCCACCGATGTTTACGTCGCTGTGGATATGTCGGTGGATAAGTTAGAAAAACAATTTTTAAAAGTGAAAGAAATTTACCAGAATCATAAGAAGTTTGATCTGTCGAAAGAGGGCAAGCTTCAAGATATCAATTCGCAAATGGAGTTCGATCCGAAGTGGAAAAAAGTCGTTTAATTTTTTATATTATATATTATATTTTTAAGAGAGGTTTACTCAAAGCACGAGCAAACCTCTTTTTTTTCTACTGACAAATGCGTGCAGTTTGATATTTCTTTCTTAGTTCGGTTTGAACGAATAAAAAGTCTGATGATTTATCTGGTAGAGTCGTTCCATTAGCAATTAAACGAAAGCCACCCACTTTTTCATAAGAATGCTTAATGAACTTGATCGTGCAAGGCTGAGGCTTAAATGTACAGATTCCTTTTTTGACTAAATGAAGTTGAATTTTTAAGAAAAAATCACTCTCCATACTGTATGCTCCTGACATATCAACCTTGTCTTTGTTCACAAAAGTGTAATTAGCGCTCATTGAATCTTCTCCGTTAGCATTTTTATAAACAGCCTGTTGCAATTCGCAATTGAGTGAATCATCCTTAGCGGCTTCAGAAATTTTGCCAATTAAAGAATAGTCAGGCCGTACAGTGGGGAATCCCAAAGCTAAGTAAGACTTTTTTACGGTTTCAGGGGATACTAAAACGGTTTTCTTAATTGCCGAGAAGTACACATAGTTCATAATATTTTTAACAAATTCTCTAATTTTCGCCGTACCACTTTTTTTAAGTAATTGCGGATTGAATTTCATAACAAGGTACAAAACCGTTTCGTGCAGTTTCAATGCAATTTGGTTATCAACATCAAGCTTTTCAAATTCATTTTTATTAATAATTACGAAGCCCGTATGATCTTGCACGGCCAGCTGTTTTTTAGACTCGGGGTTAGAGACTTGAATGACGCCGGTATCGCCAAAATCCGGTAATTCCTTCTCGGTCATGGCGTAAGTGACATTTTTAACAATTTTATCATCCTTTAGACCGTAGGCTTCTAAATGTAACCGGTAGGTCGTGTCGTACTTAAAAAACCCACTCGCCAATTGTTCATTTGTTGCCAAGGCCGTTCTTAAGGCCCAAATAAATAATTCCTCATCATTACCAATAAGTGCTTTCATATATTCAGTATCGTTCAAGTTGTTGTAGGCAAAATATTTCTCCCAAGCTAAAGCTCGCTCAGGTGTTTGAACTTGATTTGAGCTTTGCTGATCAAGCTTCAGCAATTCGCGTACATTAAAATCAAATGGCGTTTTATCAAAATTTTCGGCAAGATCCAAAAGGGTGCGGCTACCAGTTATGGGGTGCGCGACGGAATTTCCGCCACCGCCGTCACCGGTGCCACGCCCGCGGTTGAATTCCTCGTTCTGTTTAATGGGGGCGCCCACTTGGTCACCGGCATGAACGATATTTTGACAAGCTAGTACTAAGGCAAAACTTAAAAGAACTGATCTGCGTTTTATTGGATTATACATTTTAAAAACCTTTCGGGTTACGTTGTTAATTAGTTTCAAATCAAAGACCAAATCGACGTCTCGTTTTGAGAAATCGTAAGAACGCGCGCTTTCGTTAAATTTGTTATACGGGGTTATGACGCGGATTGCCTTATAAGATTAATTAAAATGATAACTTGTAATTAAGCTTTCTGATAAAATTGCCGATAGATGTTTAACTAAGTTATTAAATTGATTGGATTTTATGGAAATGCTAACTGTCTACGAATTTACCGATTATAAAAAATTTGTAAGAAATTGGCTGAAAACCCAACCTAAGCATGGCCTGGGTTTCTTTACTCAATTTGCAGAGCGGGTAGGAACAAGTAGTGCCGCGATATCACAAATCTTCAATGATGTTCGTGAGCTCAATTTAGAACATGCCGTCGAACTATCCGAAATGCTTTCATTAGGTGAAGACGAAAGTTATTACTTCTTATTGTTGGTTGAATACGCTCGCGCCGGTTCGGCAAAGTTGCAGAAAAAATTGCTAGCAAAAATAAAATCTGAACAAATCCAGCAGCAAAAATTGATTAACCGAATCCCTAAAGATCGAACTTTAACCGAAGAAATCAAATCTATTTATTATTCCTCGTGGTTGTACACCGGCATTCGTAATTTAATTGCCATAGAAAGTATTCAGACAATCGAAAGCTTGGTTGTGCACACTAAAATTAGCAAAACTCGTATTCAGAAAGTTATTCAGTTTCTAATTGAACACCAATTTCTAAAATCGGATGGTGGCAAATTGATCGTGCTTGATAAAAAAACTCATTTAGAAAACACGTCACCGTGGGTTACAAAACATCATCAAAACTGGCGGATCAAATCGATGGAAGCCATGCAGAATTATGATGAAGGCGATTTATTTTACTCTTCACCAATGTCTTTATCTGAAGAAGTTGCACAGCAGGTGCGCCAGCAACTTCCCGAGCTAATTAAGCAAATCAATGAACGAGTTGGCCCCTCGAAGTCAGAGGTTGTTCGGTGCCTGAATATAGACTGGTTTAGGTATTAGCGATATTATAATGAAACTATTTATGAAACGAAATTAAAACTTTGCCGGCGTAAATTCCATACCAGAAAATTTTTGATTCATTAATTAAAACTTTTTCGCTAGTCAGGTACATCCAATCATCAAAACGAACCCGATAGCTAGAATCTTTAATTTTTAAATCCATCTTATATTTCCAGTGAAAGGCATTACCAACAGATTCCCCGTGAGCAACGTCAAGAATATCGCCAGCCCGCCCTTCATATTTGCCTTCAGAAATTTTTGATATAGTCCAAACTCGTCACGATTTTTCGCCATCGGACCAAACAAAATCTTCTTGTAAAGTGCCCACATTGTTTTTCCATTGAGTGCGCAAATTAACAACGAATCGACGTGTTACTTCCCCAGATCGGTTTTGAACAAGCCCATAGGCCTTAAACTCGCCATTAAAGAATTCTTCTAAAAGTAATTGAGGCTTTTCGCCTGCGTAATTTTGAATATTTTGGGAAGCGCACGACCAAAAAGACAACGTAAGAACTAGTAGACAAAGGTGCTTCATTTTAATCTCCGTAACGTAAAGACTAAGCGTTGCCACTGAAGCATGCAAGGCCCGCGTGCCGGCGGGGCCTAGGGCGTTGTTCATTGACCCTAACCCCCCTGTGCGGTAATTTTTTGGGTTCGAAATATAAACACTCTAGAAGAGGTCAGACGAATTGAAAAACTTCATTTTTACAAGTGAATCCGTATCCGAAGGACATCCCGACAAAATGGCCGATCAAATTAGTGATGCCATTCTTGATAAAATTTTAGAACAAGATCCTAAAGGGCGCGTGGCTTGCGAAACAATGTTAACGACGGGTTTAGTTGTCGTTGGCGGCGAAATCTCTACTTCGGCTAAATTTAATTTTACGGACGTGGTTCGTGATACCGTAAAAAAAATTGGATACGATCATTCTGACAAAGGCTTTGATTATAAAACGTGTGCGGTGATGATTGCGGTGGGGCAACAGTCGCCCGATATTTCAATGGGAGTGAAAGAAACCGGTTCCGACAACCAGGGCGCGGGCGATCAGGGTTTGATGTTTGGTTATGCTACGAACGAGACGCCAGAGTTAATGCCTCTTACTTTATCTTTGTCGCATAAGTTAGTTCGAGACTTGTCGATCTTGCGTAAAAATAATAAAGTTAATTGGTTACGGCCCGATGCGAAGTCGCAAGTGTCAGTGCAATATGAAAATGGCAAAGCCATGCGTATCGATACAATTGTTATTTCCACTCAGCACGCCGAAGAAGTTACCCTTCCACAAATAAAAGAATTCATCATGGAAGAATTAATTAAGAAATCAATTCCTCCACAGTGGATCGATAAAAATACAAAATTTCATATTAATCCAACCGGACGCTTTGTTATGGGCGGACCGATGGGTGATGCCGGCTTAACCGGTCGTAAAATTATCGTTGATACTTACGGCGGGCATGGCGGTCACGGTGGCGGCGCATTCTCTGGCAAAGACCCTTCAAAAGTCGATCGCTCGGCGGCGTATGCGGCCCGACACGTGGCTAAAAATATTGTCGCAGCGGGTTTAGCTGAGAAGTGCTTAGTGCAAGTGGCCTATGCTATCGGCGTGGCTGAGCCAGTCAGTATTTCGGTTAACGACTACGGAACTGGAAAACTCACTTCCGAACAGCTTGAAAAAGCCGTCCGTAGCGTTTGGGATCTTCGTCCGGCACGTATTTTAAAAGAATTTGATTTATTAAAACCAATTTATTCAACGACCGCCGCTTACGGACATTTCGGGCGCGAAGAGAAGCTTGATCAAGGCTTCTTTAGTTGGGAAAAAGTAAACAAGATCGAGCAGCTTAAAGAAGCCATCAAGTAAGAGGTAAGTTTTTGGATCCAAAGTTTATTCGTAATTTTTCGATCATCGCGCATATCGATCACGGTAAATCAACTTTAGCCGATGGTTTACTTGCGCATACGGGCGCTATCGAAGATCGAGAAAAAAAAGCGCAGTTCTTAGATAACATGGAACTTGAGCGCGAACGCGGAATTACCATTAAGGCGCAAACCGTTTGTCTTAATTATAAATCAACGGTTGATGGCCAGACTTACCAAATTAATTTGATCGATACGCCGGGGCACGTCGATTTTTCTTACGAGGTTTCGCGTTCATTAGCCGCATGTGAAGGCGCCATTCTAGTGGTCGACGCCGCGCAAGGGGTTGAGGCCCAGACGCTGGCGAACGTTTACCTAGCGATGGAGAATAATTTAGAAATTATTCCGGTTTTAAATAAAATTGATTTACCGAACGCCGATCCTGAAGGCGTAAAAAAACAAATCGAAGATACAGTTGGGTTAGATTGCACTAATATTATTTTAGCTTCAGCTAAAGAGAAAATTGGTATTGGCGAGATTCTTGAGGCCGTGATTGCCCGCGTTCCACCTCCGCAAGCAAACCGCAACCTTAATCCGCGCGGACTTATTTTTGACTCGTGGTTCGACGCATATCAGGGCGTGGTTGTCTTAGTTCGCATGATGGACGGAATTATTAAAAAAGGCGATCGCATTAAATTTATGGCGACCGACCGCGATTATGAAGTTCTACGCATGGGAAAATATACGCCATTTCCATTACCTGTCGACACCCTTGATTCGGGTGAAGTGGGTTTTATCATTTGCGGAATTAAAGATATTCGCGATGTTAAAGTAGGAGATACGGTCACGGCCTCAAAAGCCACCGGGGTTAAACCTTTACCCGGTTTTCAAAAAATTAAGCCCATGGTCTTCGCCGGAATATTTCCGGTCGTAGCCAGTGAGTACGAAAATTTAAAAGACGCGCTAGATAAACTTTGCTTAAATGACTCTTCTTTATCTTTCGAAAAAGAAAAATCATTGGCCCTAGGCTTCGGTTACCGCTGTGGTTTTTTAGGTCTACTGCATATGGAGATCGTACAAGAGCGGCTCGAGCGAGAATTTAATCTTAATTTAATCACAACGGCACCCACCGTGGTTTACCGCATTACAAAAAATGACGGCACAGTTTTGATGTTAGAGAATCCATCGGGCATGCCCAACGAAACTCAAATCGCCAAGATGGAAGAGCCCTACGTTAAGGTAACGCTGCACACACCAACCGAATATATCGGCGGATTATTAAAACTTTGCGAAGACAAGCGTGGTATTCAGCTAAAGATGGATTACATCAACGAAAAAAAAGTAATCATTGAATACAAACTACCCATGAACGAAATGGTGATGGATTTTTACGATCGCCTGAAATCGATTACCAAAGGCTACGCTTCGTTAGAATATGAATTTATGGATTTCGAAGAAGCCGATCTGGTTAAAATGGACATCCTCATCAACGATGAACCCGTCGACGCCCTTTCACTGATCCTCCATCGCTCAAAAGCGCAAACGCGGGGTCGCTTGCTGACCGAAAAGATGAAAGAACTGATTCCGCGCCAACAATACCAGGTGAATATCCAAGCCGCCATCGGGGCCAAGATCATTGCCCGCGAGACTCAAGGGGCTATTAGAAAAGACGTGACGGCGAAATGTTATGGTGGTGACATATCCAGAAAGAGAAAACTTCTTGAAAAGCAAAAAGAAGGTAAAAAGCGCATGAAGCAAATCGGATCGGTTGACGTTCCGCAAGAGGCTTTCTTGGCCATTCTCAAAGTGGAGGACTAGTCCCATGTTTGGATCTAACAACGAACCTAAAAAAGTTAAGTATAACGGCTGGGATGTGCGTAATCGTTTGTTTTGGACCGAGGGTTGGGGCTCGATGGGGCTTGCGATACTTGCGGCATTAACGATTCGTTGGCTTTTTTTAGAGGCCTACGTAATTCCGTCGGGCTCGATGTTTCCTTCGCTATTAAAAAATGATCACATTTTCGTAAATAAATTAGTTTACGGTGTTCGGTTTCCCTTCAGCGAAAACTGGATGTTTAAATTTCGCGAGCCCGAGCGCGGCGAAGTAATTGTATTTAAATATCCAAAAGAAATGGGAACATTTTTTATTAAACGTATCGTTGGTATTCCGGGCGATAAAGTAAAATTTGAAAACGGGGTCTTGTACATTAACGATAAGCCGCAAGAAAAAACCGTTCCGCAGTCATCGGCCGACTTTGATTATCTTCGTGAAGAAGATTTTAAAAGCGAGGGCGGAATGCAAGATACCAAATCTAATTACGTGCACTTTACCGAAATGCTAGATGGCGGCACTCGTGAACAAACTAAAACTATCTCACACAGTATTCTTATGAAAAAAGGCGAGCTATTGGGCTTTCCGGGTGACGGGGAATGGATTGTTCCGCAAGATTCGTTATTTGTTATGGGCGACAATCGCTATAATTCACACGATTCGCGTTTTTGGGGATTTGTACCTATGAAAAATATCTTAGGTAAGGCCGGATTTGTCTGGCTTAGCTGCGAAGAGATGCTGCCGGTCATATCGGTTATTTGCAATCCGTTAACGGTGCGAGGCTCGCGATTTTTTCATACCATTCATAACTAAACGAATTTATTTTTTTGCTTAGTAATTTATTTCTTAATTCAGCACGAGGCATTGGTGGGCTTTCCAAGAAAAAAAATAGGACTGCAGGGAACTTGGCCCCAAGCCTTAACGATTTTTTTATTGCCCATTTTTTTAATTTTTGCATTTCGTTGGTTTTTATATGAGCCCTTCGTTATTCCATCCGAAAGCATGGTTCCTAATTTATTAATTCACGATCATATTTTGGTACAAAAATATTCATACGGATTTAAACCACCCCTCGGGGATGGCTGGCTGATTCGATTTCGTCAGCCTGAGCGGGGCGACGTTGTTGTTTTTAGATATCCAGAAAATCGAAACGTATTTTATATAAAGCGCTTAATTGGCCTTCCCGGCGATGTCGTTAAAGTGCAAAGTGGGCAGATTACCGTCAATGACAAACCGTGGGGATTAGTCGCCTTGAACGAGACTGAATTTTCTGAGTCAGAAGAATTTAATTACTATAATGAGTTTCCTGAGCCTCCAAGGTCTTTTGAAAAACCCCACACCATCCGATTTTTCAAAAATGAAGAGCATGTTGAAGTTGAAGAAAAAGAATTCGTCGTGCCGCAAGATTCTTATTTCGTCATGGGCGACAATCGGGATCAATCGCGTGACTCGCGTTTTTGGGGTTTTGTGCCGGGCGATCTAATTGTGGGACGCGCATCGATTATATGGATGAGTTGTGAGTCGACTTTAGACTCGGCCCCCTTTATTTGTAACCCTTTACGCTTGCGCACCGGTCGTTTTATGAAGACGATAGATTAGTGAAAAAATCTTCAAATTTTATTTTTGTTATTGCCGCTTTTCTATTAGCGGTTTTTATAAGAACTTTTTTTATCGGCGTTTATAAAATTCCAACGCAATCAATGGTACCCACTTTTTTGCCGGGAGATCATTTGCTGGCATCGAAAATTACCTACGGGCTTCACTTTCCTTGGAATGAAGATATTTGGTTTGCATCAAAACCTCAGCGTAACGATATCATTATTTTTAACTTTAAAGATAAATCAAGTATGACGTACATTAAAAGGGTCACGGCCATTGAAGGCGACGAAGTCCAGCTGCCAAATGGCCAATTGGCGATTGTTCCTCAAGATGAAGTTTACGTTCTTAATGATAATCCTGATTTCATAGATGATTCACGCGAGCACGGATTTGTGGCGCTTAAAGATATTGAAGGTCAGGCACGATTGATTTGGTTTTCTTCATCTAAAGAAAGTGGCGTTCGCTGGAATCGTCTACTCACTACCCCGACCAAGCTCTAGCCAAAACCTCAATCCTAGACTCAATGCGAATTCATTCGTGCCGATAAATGCAGTATGAAAAACATTATACTTATCATGATCAGCGCCATTTTATTTGTGGCTTGTCAAAACTCTCTTCGCTCGATCAATGGAGTTACGGACAGTAATCCAACTGAAAATAAGGCTTCTGGCACTCGAAATTTTAAAATGGATTCAAATCAACCGTTTGTTATGGTCAGTGTGTACGGCGTTAGTATGGGCACAGTTGATTACACATCGATGACTCAATTTCTAAAATTTTCGCAAACAAGCGGAGTTATAAGTTCATATAATTTGATCCAGACCGGCATTGAAGGTGGTGGTACTTTCTGTATCGCCCTTAAGCCTGATCTTGCTAGCCGTACTAGCTTTCTGAATGATTTAGAGCGTTTTCCGACCGACCTCAAAGAAACAAATTTTAGCGCTGAATCCGTTTCTCAGTGTTCTTCGTCGAATTAAATTTTATAAAGCCACAATCTAAGCACGGGGCTGGCTTGGGGCCGCATCTGACGCAAGATTTCATTTAAAAAAGCTAAGCGAATTTTTGACATTACGGCTCAGGCCAATTACGCTGTTTTTCAATGCCTTCGAGCAAAAGCTCTCTGATAACTCTTACGAATCTCTCTGCAAAACAAGTTGGAACTCTTTTTTCTAAAGGCCTTGAATTAAAAAAGAAATTCAACCAAAACCCTATTGCTAGTAACCATTCCTTTAAAGGCAATGCCGCCTTGTTATTTTTAGAACCAAGCACTCGAACTCGTTTTAGTTTTGAGTCTGCGTGCACGCGTGCGGGATTGCACCCCTTGCTGTTGGACGGTCGCTCTGGTGCCAGCCTAGAAAAGGGCGAATCCATTGAGGACACGATACTCAATATTGAGGCCCTAAGGCCTCTTTTTTTTGTCATTCGTTGTAATGGTGATTTTAATTTAAATGATATTCAGAAAAAGCTATCAGTGCCAATTATTAATGGTGGATGGGGAATGCGTGGTCACCCAACGCAAGCATTACTTGATGCAATGACAATTTTTGAGAAGTGGGGCGATCTTTATCAACGACAAATTTTATTTGTTGGAGATATCAAACATTCACGCGTGGTTTCATCTCACCTTGAGCTTGCCAAAATTTCTGGTTATAAAATTGGATTTGTGGCCCCCAAAAATTTTTTGCCGGACGTAATACCTGATGGCGTTCAATTATTTAAAAATTTAGATGAAGGTTTACAGTGGGCCGATGCCGTCATTGCGCTGCGGGTTCAAAATGAACGCCATGATGAAAAATCTGATTTTTCACTAGCTGATTACCGTGAAAATTATGGCCTCAATAATAAACGCCTAATGAAACTAAAACCAAACTCAATGGTGATGCATCCAGGTCCTATCAACTACGGAGTTGAAATTGAATCTGAGATTTTGGCGGATGTTCGTAGTGTTATTTTAAAACAAGTCGAAAACGGCGTATTTCTGCGTGAAGCCCTCATTCGGGATCTGATGAACGGAGCTCTATGAAAAAAGGTTTTTTAGTTCTAGAAAGCGGCGATGTATTTGAAGGCCTTACGCTTCCGCAACAAAGTCAATTTCCGGATAAAGCGGGCGAAGTGGTATTCAATACTTCACACTCTGGCTACGAAGAGATCGCGACCGATCCTTCTTACTTTTCACAAATTATTGTCATGACCGCACCCATGCAGGGTAATTATGGAGTAGATTCAAAAGTGTGGGAGTCCGAAAAAATATGGATTCAAGGTTTTGTATGCGTGCAAATGCAAAACACAAAACGTGAAAACACTTGGGCGAACCGCTTGGTCGAGCACCAGGTGCCCGTTTTAACCGAAGTTGATACGCGAAGACTTGTCATCACACTGCGTTCGCAAGGCACTCCGTGGGGCGCATTGGTCGCGGCCGAATCTGCGACTGAGGCTATTAGCAAAGCGAACGTTTTAATTGCAAAACAAAAAAATCAAGATGCCGATTGGGTGCATCTGTGCTCGCGCCTAAAAATTGAAGACCGTAAAGGCCGCAATCCGCAGGGGCCACGCGTGGCGGTTCTTGATTTTGGTGCGAAAGAAAATATAATTCGCGAAGTTGTGCAACGAGCATCAGACGTTCGAATTTTTCCATCTCGTACAGATATAAAAGTGATCGAAGACTGGAAACCAGACTCAATTGTGTTATCAAACGGACCGGGCGATCCGGCCATGGTGCAAGTCGCGCCAGATACAATCAAAAAACTTTTAGGTCGAATTCCGGTGTTTGGAATTTGTATGGGGCACCAGGTATTGTCTTTAGCTTTAGGAGCGAAGACTTACAAAATGAAATTTGGACATCGAGGTGCCAATCATCCGATTAAAGATAGTCTACTAAATGAGATCTACATGTCGAGCCAAAATCATGGCTACGCGGTAGAAGGCGATTCATTACCCGGAGATGTTGAAGTCACTCATAAAAACTTGAACGATCAAACGGTTGCCGGCTTTTATTCAAAAAAACTAAATTGTTTAGGTATACAGTACCATCCCGAAAGCCATCCTGGGCCCCACGAAGCAACGAAACTTTTTGATTTTTTTATTAAAAACATGCATCAGCCAGCCGTCAAAGCTAACAAAGGTATCAAAATAAATGAACTATGAAACATTTCAAGCCAGTTTACAAAAATTGATTGGCCATTATACGTCCGGTGAATTTAAAGAAGAGCTAACCCTGGCCAAAAAAGAATTCTTCGATAATACGGGATCGCTCGATGAAAATAAATCTACTTACAATTTAAGAATGTATCAATTCTACGAGTGGTACTTTTTAACTAGGCCACTAAAAAGTTATATGAAAACACCGCAGGTGGTAAGCGAACTGCAGCGGGGTCTTCGCCTCACCGACGAAGATCGTGAAGCTTTAGATATATTGAAAACCCAACATCATACTTTTTTCGAATTCATTAAAAGTAAAAATGATTTTATTTATATTAAAGACTTAGTTACCAACAAAAAGATTGAAGTGCATCAGACAGATTTAATTTTTGGTTTTGATCAAAAAGAATATTTTCAATCTCGGGTCGTAAAAATTAAAGACCAATTCTTCTTTCTAAAAAGTTTTTGCTTTCACCCTGAATCAGCGCAAAAATTTATTCTAGCGCAAATTAAGTTGCACCAAAAAAACCCTGATTTAAATATTGAAGATCTGTTATTAAGACTCAATAAAATGCGTTACAAGTTTGAGCAATATAAGCACGTTAAGCCCGAAATGATTTATACCAACGATAATAAGTTAGGACTTTAAATGCCAAAAATGACGAACCTTAAAAGAATTCTAATCATCGGTAGTGGTCCCATCCAAATCGGCCAAGCCTGTGAATTTGATTACTCGGGCACGCAAGCTTGTAAAGCTTTAATGAACGAAGGTTATGAAGTCATTCTAGTTAATTCTAATCCGGCCACCATTATGACGGACCCAGAAATTGCCACGCGCACTTACATCGAGCCGCTTAAATTTGATTACCTTAAAAAAATAATAGAAATTGAAAAGCCCGACGCGGTCATTCCTACCCTTGGTGGACAGACGGCGCTGAATCTTGCGTTAGAATTAGACCGCAAAGGCGTGCTAAAAGATAACAAAGTTTTAATGCTGGGCGCGACGCCCTCCGTGATTGAAGCGGCGGAAGATCGCGAAAAATTTCGCGCCATTCTTGATGAACTCAAAGCCAGTTATCCGAAAAGTCACATGGTTAAAAGTTTCGAGCAGGGCATGAAGGCCGCCGAAGATTTGGGTTATCCTCTGATTCTTAGACCTAATTACACATTGGGCGGTGCGGGTGGCGGCATTGCCTACACGCCCGAAGAATATAACAAAATGCTGGTGCAAGCCTTACACGAAAGTCCAACGACAGAAGTTTTGGTTGAAGAAAGTATTTTGGGCTGGAAAGAGTTCGAACTTGAAGTTATGCGCGATGAAATCGGAACATTCGTCGTGGTTTGCTCAATTGAAAATTTTGACCCGTGCGGCGTGCATACCGGCGATAGTATTACGGTTGCGCCGCAACAAACCTTAACCGATCAGCAGTACCAAGAGATGCGCGACGAGGCCTGCAAAATTATCAACCGAGTGGGAGTTCAAACGGGCGGTGCCAACATCCAATTCGCCGTGCATCCCACAACGGGCGAGCGCGTGGTGATTGAAATGAATCCCCGAGTTTCAAGATCGTCAGCCCTAGCTAGTAAAGCCACGGGATTTCCTATTGCAAAAATTGCGGCTCTTTTAGCGGTGGGATATCACCTTGATGAATTAAAGAATGATATTACTAAAGTTACGCCGACCTGTTACGAACCCGCGCTTGATTACGTCGTTACTAAAATTCCTCGCTTTGCCTTTGAAAAGTTTTTAGGATCTAAAGATTTATTAACCACGCAAATGAAAAGCGTTGGCGAAGTGATGTCGATCGGCCGCACATTCCAAGAATCTTTAATGAAAGCGCTGGCCGCAATGGAAATGAATATTGAAGGCGTTCCCGATATTCATTTTAGTCTCGAAAAAATATCTTATCCGAACAGTCAAAGAATCTGGCATATCTTTCAAGCCTTCCGCCATGGGTTATCTATCGGGCAAATCGAAGATTTAACTAAAATTCACCCTTGGTTTTTAGAACAAGTTCATGCCATCGTCGAATTCGAAACCCAAATTAAAAATTCAGATTTAAGTGAATCAATTCTTAGGCAAGCCAAGCGTCGTGGCTTTACCGATGCGCGCATTGGTAAATTAAAAAATAAAAAAGCTAGTGCCATTAAAGCCTTACGCGATGAATGGAAAGTAAAGCCCTCATTTTTGCAAGTCGACACGTGCGCGGCCGAATTTTTATCATCGACTCCTTACTACTATTCTACTTACTGGAGCGCTTCTGATTTACAGAAGCCAGAAAAGCGCATGATCGCAGTCATTGGCAGTGGTCCCAACCGAATCGGCCAAGGAATTGAGTTTGATTACAGTTGCGTGCGTGGCGTAAAGGCATTGCAAAACCTTGGCTACAAGGTGGCCATGATTAATTCAAATCCAGAAACCGTCTCAACTGATTACGACACCTCTGATTTTTTATTTTTCGAACCACTCACCGAAGAGTGCGTCGTTGAAATTTTTGAACAAATTAATCCGCTCGGATTTATTGCTCAGCTTGGCGGTCAGACGCCGATTAATTTAGCGCACGGGTTAGTAAAAAACGGTTACAAACTTTTAGGTTCGTCACTTGAATCACTCGATATGGCCGAAGATCGAAAACAGTTTTCAAAAATTTGCCGTGATCTTAATTTGAAAATTCCTGAATCAGCGGTTGTTGGCTCAATCGATGAGGCGCTCCAACACGAAGCCTACGTCGGCTATCCTATGATCTGTCGTCCTAGTTACGTCATTGGTGGACGACGCATGGAAGTGATCGAGAACCGGCAAGAACTTGAATCGTACTTTCAAAGGCACTATGATTTTATCAGCCCGCAAAATCCCTGTCAGATGGATCAATTTTTGTCCGGCGCGCTTGAAGTCGACGTTGATTTAGTTCGTGCCCCCAATTGGGTCGTCATGGGTGGTATCGTTGAACATATCGAAGCGGCGGGCGTACATTCGGGCGATAGTATGGGCGTTGTGCCGCCGCAACGACTTAAGCAAGATACTTTACATAAAATTGAAAAAATGAGTCAAGAGCTTGCTCATAAAATGAATGTACTGGGGCATCTCAATTTGCAGCTCGCCATCAAAGATGACGAAATTTTTGTGCTTGAAGCAAACCCACGCAGTTCGCGATCAGTTCCTTTTTTAGCGAAGGCGACTTCGATTCCCCTTATTGATTTAGGAATTGCGGCGCAAATGCAGATTGATTTGCCGGCCAGTCAATTAGCGAAGTACCGCTGGGCCGATCTAAAACAAATTTGCGTCAAGGGAGTCGTCTTTCCATTCAAGAAATTTTCTGAAAGCGATTCCATCCTTGGTCCAGAAATGAAATCAACCGGCGAAACGATGGGTCGCGCGGCCACGTATCCTGAAGCGCTCGTTAAGGCGTTCGTTTCAAGTTCGCTGCATTTACCATCTCACGGCGAGGTTTTTCTTTCGTTACGTGATAAAGACAAGATTCCTTTACTACCGTTATTTAAAAACTTACAAAAACTTGGTTTTACTTTTACCGGAACTCGCGGAACGTCAGATTACCTGAATCAAAATGGGGTCGAGTGCCTAGCCCTTAATAAAGTTCACGAGGGTCGCCCTAATTGCGTCGACCGCATTCGCTCCGGGCAAGTTAATTTCGTTATTAATACAACTTCGGGGCGCCAATCACTTGAAGCAAGTTTCGATATTCGAAGGGCTTGCACCGATTATAGTATTCCGTGCTTAACCGAAAGTGATGCGGCCGAAGCTTTTGTTATGGCCCTCGAGAAATCTAAGACTGGACGGATTGAGGTCTCTCCCATAACATAATTGGCATGACACTTAAAAAAAGCGCCAGCCTCTGCAATATCTTTGTATTAACTTTTTTCTTAGCCAATGTCGTGGCGACGGCCGCGGCCGCTGAATCAAATGCGAAGGCTCCCGTGACAATCGGAGTACTACCGGGTGGCGATCCCGTAGCAACGGTAAAACAGTCTTCCCTTTTTGCCGAAAAATTACAAAACAAACTAGGACAACCCATCCAAATATTTATCCCAAAAAATTATCAAGGATTAATTGATGCGGTTAAAAGTGAAAAAGTCGACTTTGCATTTTTTTCGGCCTTAACTTACGTATTAGCCGAAAAACAGACGCCAGTAAAAGTGCTGCTCAAGAAAACGTGGGACGGACCCTTTTATTTTTCGGCGTTAGTAGTACGAGCCGATTCAAAAATAAAAAAAATAAA
>JACMNA010000094.1 GCA_014378765.1 Bdellovibrio sp.
CACGAAGTGCTCGTCGTGGTTTCTAAAATGAAACAATATATAAAAGACATCAGCGAAATGAATACGTCTGAGGAAGTAAACCAAATTTTATCAGATAAGATTAGAACTGAGTGCGAAAAAGCGATCGAAAACGCGCACGCCGATGGAAGAAAAACAGTTATGGCGCGAGATTTTCGTTAATTTTCTTAACGCACGACCTCTGCATTTAAATTAATTTTTTGCTAAATAAATAAGTTCATCCATAAGCAAATATAATAGTTGAAACTAATTTTAATTATTCTTTAACTTCTTTGTGCCTCTTAATTGAGTAGGGTTCCATTTTGGAACCTGTCAGATATAACAGATCATTTCACTTTTTAAAATTTTGCTAAGCTCTTGAAATTTCAATTAAATAATAATTTTGAATATAGTTCCATTTTGGGTTCCAATTTTTAGCGAGGGCAATAAGCCCGATAAAAACTAAGGAAAGTGGGAACTATGAAATTGTCACTCTTAACAGCCATCTTTTTGATTACTGCTAGTTTTGCTCAAGCTAAAGATCGCTATTTAGTCGTCTTTAAAAGTCAGCAAGGTCAAAAAGCAATGGAAACTTATTTTCGCACCGAAAGCGCCGCTCCTCGCGCGCTAATGCAAAAAAGCTTACGTTACACCCGCACTTTAGTTGTAAAGACCAAAGACGCCTCTTTAATTGCAAGTTTAAAAAATCATCCCGAAGTAGCGGTCGTTGAAGCTGAATACTTTACGCCGGTACCAAAACCCGTGAATGGATTCACGATGGCGCGGATGAATCATAAAATGAGTCGTCCGGTTCAAGCGATGGAATTGTCTGAACCGGGTAGCGACGCTAGTGGAAATGTGCCGAAGTTTATTCAAGGCGATGCTACGCCGTGGGGAATTCTAGCGGTGAATGCCGGTGGCGCTTGGGAAAGCTCAAACGCGGGCGCCAACGCGCGCGTTTTAGTTTTAGATACCGGCATCGATGCGGGGCACCCAACCATTCAACCTAACTTCGAACAAGGTAAAAACTTTGTTGAGGGGTCAGACGGTGAAATCAACGCGGCCGATTACGTCGACGTTGAAGGCCACGGCACGCACTGCTCGGGCACTATCTTGGGAGCTTACAATGAAAAAACTGGTTTTACCGGCGTAGCGCCGAAAGCCAAGTTATTGATGGGGCGAGTTTGTGGACTCGAGGGTTGTAGCAGCATTGCGGTCATTGAAGGTATCAACTGGGGCATCGAACAAAAAGTCGATGTTATTAGTATGTCACTGGGTGGACCCATGACTTCATTGGCGCAAAATAATGCGGCCTTAGCGGCTGAAGCGGCGGGCGTTGTTGTGGTTGCGGCATCGGGAAATAGCGCGACCGAGCCTACTTACTCTTACGATAAAACTAAATCGCAATGTGAATCAAACAATCCATTTCGCCCGGTTATGTGTGGCGTAGGTTTTCCGGCGGCTTTAGAAACCGTTGTGGCCGTAGGTGCGATTGATATTAAATTAACAAAAACTAATTTTTCACAGTGGGGGCCAGAGCTTGATGTGACTGCGCCGGGGTCGGCCGTTATATCTTCAGTTCCCCGCGGCACGGGTCGCGATAGCCACGTTGAATTAACCACCGGTGGAGTTACAAAATTTGTTAAGAGTGCAGCGTTCTCTGGGACCGAATTATTCACAACGCCGTTAAAAAATGCCATTGTTTTAGTTCCAGGTTTAGGTAAGCCCGAAGAATTTGCGCAAGTAAACGTTGCGGGCAAATTTGCATTAGTCAGTCGCGGCGAAATTTACTTCTCAGAAAAAGTAAAAAATGCGGTAGCTGCAAAAGCTGCGGGCGTCATTATTTATAACAACGTTGAAGGTCTCATGTCGGGCCAAGTGGCCGAAGGCGAATTACTTAATTTACCGGTGGTTATGATTGAACTAACCGAAGCCTTAGCCTTAATCGAGCAAATGAAGTCCGGAGCAACGGCTTCAGCTTCAATTGGAACCATTGCAACTGATTACACGTCTTTCGATGGAACGTCGATGGCGGCTCCGCACGTAGCGGGCGTAGTGGCTTTAATAAAATCGGCTAATAAAAAATTAACGCCGGCCCAAGTACGTGAGATTTTAAAAGCGACCGCAAAACCTCTTATACCTAATGATACAAATCAATTCGGTGCGGGCGTGGTTCAAGCTGATAAAGCCGTAACGGCGGCGTTAGCTCGTTAGTCGTTTCAAGATCGGATTACAAATCTAAAAAAGAGGGAGTTCGCGTGAACTCCCTCTTTTTATTAGTTTCACAAATCATTTATAAACTTAAAGTGAGGCCACAATCTTTTGTAATTGTTCTTTCCATGCTTTGAAATAATTAATTTCAAGTGGAGCTTGATGAACGACCACGGATTCGCTGATGATATCGTGCAAGGTTTGACGTCGACGAGTTAAAACTTGAATTAAAAATCCAATTAAAAAAGTCATGAACGACAAATACTTGGCGAAAAAGCGTACCGTCGCCGCGCGAAATGTAAGGGGTGCATTGGTGCTTTCGTTTTGAATCACTAAACCCATCAGGGCTTTACCCGGTGTTGCTTGTAGGCGCGAGCTTTCAAAAAACGGGTAGTAAAGAAACCCCGTTATAATACCAAAGGTCGCACCAAAGAAAACGTCGTTAAAAGCTCCGGCAAAAAGTGAAGAAGGTATTAACATAATTACGATATCAATCATATAGGCAACAAATCGGCGCCAAAATCCAGCGTAAACCATAAAAACTCCTCGTTAATTACTTACTTTAAAAAGTAAGCGATAAACTAAACGAGTAGTCGACAGAATCAAGCTTATTAAAATAATGTTGGACTTTGTCGCTGGCAGTGTAAGAAGTTCCGGAAATTTCATCGAATTGATTCAAATTATATTGGGCACTGGCGGCAACATTAGAAAAAAGATTAAACGCAATGCCGGCTTGATAGGCAGGCCCTTTCAGTAAAATATCCGAGTTTAGTAAACCGGCTTCGACCTTAAGCTCGTTCATAAATGCATAGCCTAAATAAATTTTCATGGCGCCCATTGCGTTTACGCCTAATTGCACGGCCGCCATTTTATGCGAGAAATTATTGTTCTCCGTTAGAGGTCCCCATTCGGTTTTACCACTTGAATAATCGCCCGCCAAGTTAAGATCAATGCCGGTGGGGCTGCGGTAACCTAATTTAAGCCCGTAAGTGGGCGTCATCATCTTCATTTGTGATTCCACGTTAGCTTTATTAGTTAATTTAATAAGTTCGTTACGGTAACCAACTGATGGCTCAAAAAAGAACGAATTACCGCCCATCATGGCGTTAGCGGCAAGGGGAGTTAAGAGTAACAGATAAGAATAAAGAATATGTTTCATTTTAGATCTCCTTTTTTTAGTCTAACCGTTAACTCTTGGTGTTAATGAAATTAAATCTGCCTGGCACGACTTTGGTCATAAAATCTTTCAATTTTAGATCTTCAGAAGCCGATAAATTAATTATGAGCACAGTTAATTTTTGTAAGCCGTGGGTTAGCTTTTGTTTAGGCTTGATATTTTCCGGCGTGATTTCGGCGGCCAGCGAGCCCGCGTCAGAGCCGCTCCAGTATTGGACTCCACCAAAATATCAAGATCAACAAGCAATGGGCTACAGCTCGAATACTTTTGATGTTCCACCGTCATTAAAATCAGATGTTGAGTTTTGGATCATGATTTATACTAAATTTACTACCCAGCAAGGCGTGTTTCACTTGGCGGGCGATACGCAAAGAATTATCGGTGAGATTGATTTATCCGACACGTTTGCGAATCCGCAATGGTCACCCATTCGTCGCGAACTTGAGGCTGAGCTTCTGGTGCGTCGGGCAAAAAAGCGCTTGGCGAAAGAATTAAACATTAAAAATGCAAACCAGATTCGCTTGCAGATGGGATTGAAAGATCGCATGCTTAAGGCCATCGAAATATCAGGTTTGTATTTGCCGATGATGGAAAAAGTATTCAAAGAACAAAATCTTCCGATTGAACTGACCCGTATGGTTTTCGTGGAAAGTTCATTTAATATTAATGCGGGCTCGAAAGTAGGCGCCAGTGGTTTGTGGCAAATAATGCCACGATTGGCGCGCCAGTTTAAATATATTCAAAGCAGTTACGATCAACGAAATCACCCGTACTACTCAACAAAGCTAGCCGCCAAAATTTTAAAAGAAAATTTTAATATTTTAAAATCATGGCCCTTAGCCGTTACCGGTTACAATCACGGCGTCGGAAGTTTGAATCGAATCGTTAAAAAATATAAGGTGCGCGACATCGGGTACTTAGCCGAGAACGTGAAAGCTAAAAAAAGTTTTGGTTTTGCCTCCAGAAATTTTTACGCTACTTTTTTAGCCGCCTTGCATGTTGAAGCAAATGCTAATCTTTATTTTCCTGAACCCATTACTAAACAGTTAGAGCTCGTGCAGAAAGACTATAAATTAAAAAAGAATATTAAATACGAAGAGTTGCTATCTTTGTTTGATGAAGACCACGATAAACTTCGTCTATATAATCCGCATGTGCGCTCAAAGTATTTTCACATCGGCAAAACCGTACCGGCCCAAACCCTTATTTGCTTGCCTGAAAAGCTGCAAAAACGAGTCGCAGGCATCGAAGAATATAAATAAAGTAACTAAAACTACAGCGCGTCAGGCACCATTTTTGTTGAAACAACCTAAATTTCATTGTCTTCTCGAGCCACATTAATAGGTTCAAGTTCCCAATTATAAGTGAGAGATACGGTCTCACGTTTCTACCAGGCCCCGTAAATGCCTGTCTAAATGGAGTTAACATGAAAGTTGTTCAAGCGTCTGTTCGCGCATCTGTCCTTGCGTTCATCCTGGTTTTTAGTTCATTTGTTTTCGCTAACCCAAACTATCCAGATGGACCCAATCCAAGTATGACCCCAGGTTCACTTTGCCAACGAGCCACCGAACACCGCTACGCCGAACAAATTCCTTACTGCGAGCGAGATGTTTCATCAGATTTAAAGCAAGCCTTGATTGCTCGTTACGATCATGATTTTGGATTTCATATTCAAACCATGGATCGCGGTGAATTTAAAATTGATCACTTTATTCCGTTAAGCATTGGCGGCAGCAACACTGCCGATAATCTTTGGCCCCAGCATCGCAGTGTCTATGGTGTCACAGATCCTTTAGAGCAATTGCTCAGCGATAAAATGAGTGCCGGACGGCTAAAGCAAGCTGAAGCCATTCGCATTGTGCGTGAGGCCAAATTAAACTTAGGTCGAGTTCCTGAGTTGATTCACTACCTACGCGGCATGTAGTCTTTGCGATTTTTCATATAGAAGGTTCTAATATTTCCATATGAAAAAAAATATTTTTAGCCGTATAGTTGTAGCTATTTTGTTTTCTCTATCAATGACCCAAGTTGTTTTCGCCGCCGGCGAGCCAAGCTCAGACATTCCGGCGCGACGAGAATTTCCGTTAAGCAGTAAGTTTAAACCCTGCGATGATTTTCATAAGTACGTTTGTGATGAAGTCGAAAGTTCATTTAAACTGCGTGATGATCGTAGTCGCCATGCATTCTCATTTAACGATTCTTCCGAGCGCATTTTAGAAGCCAAGAAAATATTTTTCGCGAATATAAATTCTGAAAAAAAATTATCGAAGCGCGCCGGGCAAGTAAAAGAATATTATCAAGCCTGCATGAATGAGTCCGCGGGGGCTAAGTTAGAACGCACTCATATCAATGAAGTTGTTCAGCAAGCGAAAGATATTAAGAGTATTCAACAATTTAGCCAGTTGCAGTTAAGAAATATTACAGAAGGCAAAGAAAGTTTACTTTGGTTTGGTACCAACTCTAATCAAAATAATCCTGAAATAAATGATGTCTTAGTCGGTGGGCAAATCATGACCTTGCCCGAGCACACCTACTATGAAAATAAAGAACTAATGGCCGATTACCGAAAATTAATTATTGAGTTCATCCAATTAATTGAACCTAAGCTTGCGGCCGAGCAGCTTGAAATGCGGGCGGATCGCTTGATTGCCTTTGAAAAAGAGTTTGTCGCAATTTATCCGCACCCCGAAGTGCGCCGGCAGCGGTGGGCCGAGCCCCGTCAGCAAACCCAAAAAGAATTTTTAGAAAAATATCCGAACATTCCACTGGCAGAATTAATAACGAAAGCTCCAAGTACGGCATTCGTTTTTAATTATATTCCAGAATCATTAGAGTTCTTTAATCAAAAGTATACGGGTGAAAACTTAGAAGTTTTCAAAGATTTTTATTTATACGCCGAACTCAGTGGGCAAATCGACGATAGCAACCCTGAGTATTATAATAAACAATTCGCATTTAGAAATAAATATTTAGGCGGGCCGGTAACCCGATCTCAACGTGACGAGCGTTGTACCCGTGAAGTCATGGGCGCGTTTCCGAAAGAGATCGACCAAATCTTGGTAGTTCGATTGTTTCCGAATTTTCCGGAAGAAAAATTTATGACGGTGGCGAAGAAAATGCGCGAAACCATCGTTGTTGGCCTGCAAAAAAATACTTGGCTTGAGCCTGCCACGAAAGAAAAAGCCATTCTTAAAATGGAAAAGGCAAAGCTTTATTTAATCAAACCTCGCAATGACAAGGAGTGGGATTTTCTGCCGGTGCAAAAATATTCGAACATTAATAAAATGCAAAATAAAATTCTTTTTGCCCGTAGCAATTTTCAAAAGCAAATTAAAGAATTAAAAGAGGGCGCAAATTTAGTGGCGTGGGGCATGGGGCCCTTAACCGTTAATGCTTATTACGATCCATCTGCAAATAAATTTGTTATGCCAATGGGAATTTTGCAATACCCATTCTTTAATGCCGACGGCGATTTGATTGAAAATTTAGGTGCAGTGGGCGCCGTCATTGGCCATGAATTGGGTCACGGCGTCGATGACCAAGGAGCCCGGTACGACGAGGCGGGGCGCCTTAAACAGTGGATGAGCATGAAAGACTTAAAAGAGTTTTCAAATCGTGGGCAAAAGTTAGTTCAACAGTTTAATAAAGCCGGTCATAACGGAAAATTAACTTTGGGCGAAAACATTGGTGATCTAGTGGGCCTAACGTTTGCGTACAACGCCGCCTTTCCAGACGGCAAGGCCACGCGCGAACAACAACAAAAACTTTTTGTCGCCTACGCTAGAAACTGGTGCAACGTGATGCGCCCGAAAGCAATCGAACAGCAATTAAAAACGGATCCGCATGCTTTAGGGTGGGCCCGAATTAATGAACAAGTAAAACATCAGAAAGCTTTTGCCGAAGCTTATCAATGTAAGCGTGGCGATAAAATGACTTTACCTGAATCAGAGCGCGTGCAGATTTGGTAGAGCTAAGTTAACGGCCGATATAAATGAGACATAAGATCAATTAAACTTTTTCGGTGAATGGGCTTCGTTAAAAAGTGCGAAAATCCGGAGACCACCGCTTTTTCGCGCTCATCTTTCATTGCGTGGGCCGTTAAGGCCACAATGGGTCCGGCGTAATCTTTTGCCCGCAAATATCTAACCGCCTCGTGGCCGTCCATAACGGGCATCTGTATGTCGACCAGTAAAATATCAAAACGGTGCTCCATTGCTAATTTGACGCCCTCGGCGCCGTTGTTGGCCACAGTAATAAGTGCACCCGTCGCCGCTAAAATTCTTTGAATTAAAAGTTGATTATCCGGCGAGTCTTCCATCAATAAAATTTTAAGACCTTGCAAAGAATTGGCGGCCACCATTTTTATTTCTTCAGGATTGGCTAGAATGCGAACCTTTTGCAATGCAGATAAGACCACTTTTTTGGGAGTGTCGACGGGGATTGTAATTGTAAAAACACTGCCAACGCCCAATTCGCTTTTCGTTAAAACAAAATCGCCACCTAGGGCTTCGCTTAAATTCTTAACCAAAATCAGTCCTAGCCCCGTGCCGCCGAATTTTCGGGTCGTTGAAGAATCAGCTTGCGAAAAAGCTTTAAATAAATTTTTACGTTGTTCAAATGAAATCCCGCGTCCGGTATCAGTAACTTGAAATTTTATTTGATTATTTTGGTAAGCGGCCGCTAGTTCAACTTTGCCTTTTTCGGTGAACTTAATGGCATTGCCTACAACATTCGAAAGAATTTGACGCAGTCTTGTGGGGTCGGAAATAATTTTTTCGGGCAACAACGTTGAAGCCGAGAACTCAAAAACAATTCCATTATCGCGTGCCTTAATTCCAACTAGCGAAGAAAATTCGGCCATGAATTCGGCAAAAGAAAATTCAATTTTTTCAATGACCATTTTGCCCGCTTCGACTTTAGATAAATCTAAAATGTCATCGATAATTCTTAGTAAGTGTTGCGAGTTGCGTTCAATGATAGATAAATAACTTTGAACATCTACGGGCTGCAGATTTGAATCTTTAATAAGTTCGACGAATCCCATGATCGCGCCTAATGGTGTTCGAATCTCATGCGACATATTGGCCAAGAATGCAGATTTTGCTGAGCTAGCTTGTTCGGCACTGTGACGAATACTTTCAAGTTCGGTTTTTTGAAGCTCAAGATTTTTTTTATCTAATTCGGCAAACATACTAACGGCTTCACCCACGCCGCGATCAACATAATCATGAATGAGTCTTTGCGACTCAGTATCAATCGGCGTATCGACTTCTAATTTTTGAATGACAATGGCTCGCAGTAAGCGAAACTCGGCCACAATGTCAACCAAAGTGTAAGACTGTTGATGAGCTCGATCTTCACCGTGTTCACGTGCAACTTTATAGTTTTCTTGTTTTTGGCTATCGGGATTGTAAGCAATTATTGTGCAAGCCATTTGCTCGATAAACTCAGGTAATGAATCTTGCAAAGCCAGTTTACTTTGCTTTTGCGCGGCCGGTACACGTTGCCTAGCTTGGGTTTCCCAAACAGTTAAGATGTCGGAACTAACAACTCGTAAGAGTGAGGCGACTTGCTTTCGATTTAAAGGTTCTTTTTTTGATGACAAAGCAGACAGCCTTTCTAGACCACTAGTCAATCTTGGTAAAATAGCATCTCACCGAATAGTTGTTTCATCAAGATTTTAGTGCCTAGCCGATCATTGACAGGCTCCGTAAGAAATTTGATTCGTAGGAAAGCTTGTTATCGATTTGACATTCGAAGCGTCTGTTTTTCCGCCCCAACGTAAAAAAATCTCCTAAGTCATGAAAACACAACTTTCACCAGAGCCGTTGACCAAAAATTCCATCAGCTTGACCAAGGCGATAAAAGCCAAATGCTAAATTTTATTCGACCTCTGATATCGTAGGCGCGGGTGCGGCCGGCTTTTCGCCGCCAACAGTCTTTGCGCCATTAACGTAGGCTTCAAAAAACCTTTCACCTAAATGTAAAATTCCGGCCGCATCATAATGGGCGTTACAAAATGTTGGGTCTTTCGCACAATCGGCATGGTAGTAAGACAAATCATTTGTTTCAATAATACGAACCGCACCGTCTTCGCGTGCAACCACATCCATTGCGTTGCGGATTGTGTCTGGATAAGCCCAAGGTGTGTCACTGCCATTTCGAATTTTACCAACTATTACGGGCGTCGTTGCAGACAATACATCACTTCTAAATTCATTAATAAGTCTTTTCAAATTTGTTGAATAAAGATTTGCTGATTCTAAATTGACTGAGTCAGTTTCACCTTGCATCCAAAAAAAACTTTTTACAACTGGCTGAAATCCCGAATTACAAATTTGCTCGGCAGCTTTTTTAAAATCCGCCAAAGTTTCATCGTAAATGCCACCAGCCTCGCGATAGCGCCATTCATTAGCGCCGCCTAGATTTCGTAAACCTGCTCCGGGCGGGGCCGCCTTATAAATAATAAAATTATTTTCTCCACTGCCTTGAAGTTTTGCGGCCAAAGTGTAGTCAAATCCAAAAAGGTAATTGCTAAGCGTGGCGGCTCCATTTTGCAACGTTGAATGGACGCGCATGTTCCAATACTTGAATTGAAATCCGTTTTGCGCAAAGAATAATTTAGCCCAGTGATTGTCGGTAATTTCATTGGTAAGCGCCGCCCCGGCTGCGTTCGACTGACCCGCGATAAAATAAATTTCAGCTAAAGGCTTTCCTTCGCACTGAGAATTAGTGGCTGCCAACTTCACAACCGGGCAATGGCCGGCCTCATATCCATACTGCATGTAGTACGTGTAAGAATCCAATCCAGATTGGGCGACCTCAGGGTAAAGGTATTGATAGTCGGCCGCACTTACACGTTTCGTACAGCGCCCGCTGATTTGGCAACGACCCTCGGCCGCGCCGTACCGTTTGTAATGAACGAAAGGATTGATCCCGTTTTGTTTGACGTCCGCATTAATACTTAAATATCGTTCTTCTGAGCAAGACTCAGTAATCGCGGCTGAACTTCGACTAAATTGCGACGAAGCCATCGATCTGTTTAAGACCATCGAATTAATTGAATTCGAAGTTTTTAGGGGCGAACAACTTTGAAAGCCAATTACAAAAATAGAGGATTGGAAAAAAAGTTTTGTAAGTCTAAGTATAGAATTATGAGCGTGTCCCATTTTAAAACCCCTCTGTATTTACGTATAACAGGTTAGTATTTCAAGAATGGGACCTATGAGAGCAAACAGGCTTCATTACGGATGCTTTATTAAGAGATTAGTGTCTAGCATTTGATCTGTAGTCAAATAGATCGTAGACACCCACTGGCAAATACTAATTACAGTTAACTGACAAACCATTGTTTAAATGAAAACATCCGCCGCCGGCATTTTTCCAATTGGGGCCGGGCGGTTGCGATAATCCGCACTTCCATTTTATTTCTTGCTTACCCTCACAGAATTGTCCGGTGGTTACAGTTGATGTTGGGGGCGGAGTTGCAACGGCGCCACCGCAGGCGGCCGCTTCGCCACTATCAAAGTGGTAACATCCGCTGCCGGCATTTTTCCAAGCTACGCGTGGGGGTTGCGATAATCCGCATTGCCATTTTATTTCGTGAGTTCCATCACAAAATTGACCAACCGAGGTCGGCTGTGAAGAAATCGGCGCTGGAGTTGGTACCGGAACGGGCGCGGGTGTGGGCGCTGGAAGTGAACCGCTGCAAATTGGTTGTGCTCCGCTATTGTAGTGGTAACAGCCATCGCCCGCATCTTTCCACCCGGCGCCAGCATTTTGTTGGACGCCGCATTTCCACAAGACCTGAGTGGTGCCACTGCAAAATTGTCCGTTCGATGTGCCAGCATCAATCGTTGCAACTGGATTTGATATCGGCGCAGGGGTCGGGCTTTGTGCTCCACCGCAAGTGAGGGCTGTACCATTATCAAAATGAAAACAGCCTCCGCCCGCATCTTTCCAGGTTGCGCCCGGAGATTGTGAAAGGCCGCATTTCCATAAAATTTCATGAGTGCCGCTGCAAAATTGCCCTGACGTACCTGGAGTAGCCGGCGCAACTGGTGCAGGCGTTGGTACCGTCACGACAGGTGAACCACAAGTTTCTGAGGCTCCGGCATCTATATGAAAACAACCGTTGTCGGCTTGGTTCCAGCCGGCTCCAGGTGAACCAGATCCTCCGCATTGCCATTTAATGGTATGCATACCACTGCAAAATTGGCCGGTACTGATTGGCGGCGGTGGTGCTACGTAACTTGCGCAATCATAGGGAGCTTGGCTTTTATCTTTTAAAATTTTCACATCAGAAAGTTGTACGGCCAGTGCTGCCGTTCCTTGCTGGGGATTGGTAGATAAGCCCATTCGATCTTGCGTTTCAATTCCGATATAATAACCGTTCAGTTTCCAATTTTTTAGATTCTTGGCATCGGCGCTGAAATAATGTTTCCACTGTTTTACTCCATCAGTGCAATCCAATGGCTTAGTCACTAAATCGCAAACGTATTTATTAATGTTATAGTTTGCATTTTCAAGTGGTCCGTTCGCAGAAGCAGATGTAAAGTTTTTGTCATTTAAATTTGCGCCGTAAACCATTTCGATGCTTTCGCCATGGCGATAGCAACCGCGATAGACGGGGTCGCCGCCAACTGATTCGGCATGATTAATTTGTAGAAATATATTTTGTACGGCGCCTGATAATGGGTCGGTGTAATGCACCGTAAAGCCAGAAATAAATTGGCCCATGACCGCGCCGGGTTTAGCATTCGCATTTGGTAAAATTGACCGGCTTGATATTTTTGCCTTCAATTGAAGTTCAATCGGATAATCAAGCTTTGCATTTTCGTTATCCGGTATTTCACGTTGTAGAAAAACGTTACTGCCGCCCACACTGTCAACCCAGCCGTGTTGGCCATACAATTCAACAACTTGTTTTTTTGTTTTTGGATCTTCAAACGTCCAGATATGTGATTCGTTATTAGCGGTTGGGAAGGCAAATTTGGCGACCCCTAAAACTGGGTCAACCGCATGCGCAGAATTACGAAACATCGATCCGGGCTGCAACTCATTAATTTTTTTCCACTGGGCCACATACCAAAGTGAAGGTTGAAATTCAGGAATATTAGCAACACCCGTTGATACGCCATTTGAATTATGAAATTCAAAGCGAGGGCTTTCGAACGAACCAGCGCCGAAGATTGAAACGACTCCGGGAGAATTTTCATCAAAGGCTAAAGTCGGGACCGTCACTAAAAAGCTCAGCAGAAATGCGGCTAAAGTCTTACGAGAATTTTTTTGATCGATTGGTTTTTTCATTTTCATGTCCGTACGTTGGAATTGATGATGCCTACGTAGGTATTTCGGATGAAGGTCCGTGAACTTTAGTCTTGCAGATAGATTAAAACAAAAACTTAACTAAAGTCGGGTGACTTAGGTCGAGTCTTTTGTTGCTTAGTTGGTTTGCGATATACAATACGACTACTTAATTCTGTGAATGATATGGTAGCCGAACTTCGAGCGAATGGGGTTCGATGAAGTTTTACCAACCGGCAAAGCCAGCGCGGCTTCTTCAAAATCGCAATCGGCTTGGCCCATTTTCAATTCACCTAGGTCACCGCCGTGAGCGGCAGAATTACAAGTCGAGAATTTTTTGGCTAACTCTGAAAATTTTTTTCCTTCGGCTATTTTTTTTAACAAATCTTCAGCTTCAAAACGAGCTTTAACCAAAATATGGTGAACGTGGTATGTTTTCATGGACACAATTGCGGTGCGCTTTTTAAACACGCATCGTATTCGCGAATTAATTTTTTCATAATTTCATCGCAGGATAAAATTTCATCAACTAGGCCTACGGATTGGCCGGCACTCCACACGGTTTTCCACGTGGCGCCCGTCGCGGCTTCTTCAAGCGCCTTAGATCCTAAATAGTGAATCAACGGAACAACATATTTTTTGGTTAACTTTTGGTTTTTTAGTATTTTAAAATACCAGGGTAAATCAAGTCCGATACGATCGATGTAAGGCGTGCGAATGACCGCTGCCGGTGTGCCAGAAATTTGCGTGGTCATGACAATATCTTCGGGCGAAGCGGCCACGATCGCGTTTTTGTAAGCGGGCTCAATTTGCGCTTCGGTCGACGCAATAAAGCGCGTGCCAATACTCACCGCCGAAGCACCCAAGGTAAGCATGGCGGCCATCGACTTTCCGTCGGCGATTCCACCGGCCGCAATAACTGGAATCGTAATTTTTTTCTGCAGCCACGGAATTAGAACAATCGGCGAAATGGGGCCCGCGTGTCCGCCGGCGCCACTGCTAACCGCGATCACGCCATCGGCTCCGAGGTCTTGAACTTTTTGGGCGTGTTCTAAATTAACGACATCACAAATAACTTTGGCTCCATTTTTGTGAGCGTCGGCGATTACTTCTTTGGGTGAGCCCAATGACGTAATAAAAAGTTCGACCCCGTGATCAAGCGCGGTTTTTAAATCAGTACGGGCGCGGGTATTACTTTTATTAACGATAATATTGATGCCAATAGGTTTTTTGGTGCGTGCTTTAATTTGAGTAAGCGCTTCGCCGAACTTTTCCGGCGGGCGGTAATTCAAAGATGGAAATGTTCCAACACCGCCGGCTTCGCTGATGGCAACAACCATATCGACATTTGAAACCAGAAACATAGGTGCGCCAATGATTGGGTATTGAATATTCATAAGCCTGGTAAAAGAAGTTTCAATTTTCATGTTTAAAGTTTGCCGGATTCAAAAAACTAAAGCTAGAATTAATCTATGAATCAATTAGAAAAAAAGCCGACGCAGTTTCAACAATTGAAAGAGAATTTATTTTTATCGCTTTATGCATGGACCAAAATTCCGCTCATTGGTTTTTGTGGTCCCCGTGTAATCGAAGCTAATGGGCAGCGCACGGTGCTGAAGGTGCCCCTCAATTTTCGTACGCGAAATCATCTAGGGGCAATGTACTTCGGGGCCTTAGCGGTTGGCTCTGAGCTTTGTATCGCCATTTTGGCCGTTAAGCAGATTCAGGCATCGGGCCTTAAAATTGATTTTTTATTTAAAGATTACAAAGCCGAATTTTTAAAACGCGCCGAAGGCGATGTTCATTTTATATGCGAACAGGCGGCCGTGGTGATCGATCAAATTAATGAAGCTAAAACTTCAACGGAACGTATCAATCGCACCATGACGGCCTATGCAATTGTGCCCTCGGTCAGCGCGACCGAAAAAGTGGCTACTTTTGAACTGACTTTATCAGTCAAAAATCGCCAAAAGAAAGCTTAGAAAGCATTGCACATAAGCAGAAAATTGGTAAACTCTAGGCCTTTCGATTCATATCCATTTAAAATGAGGATTTTATGTCAAAGCGTGATGCCTTCGGTGATGATTTAAGCCCAAAAGCGCAAACTGATTTTGCTTCTTTATTTGAACAGTCATTAGCTAGTGTGGGCCGCCAATTAAGTAATGGCGACAAATTAACGGGCGAAATTTTATCGATTGGTAAAGAAGAATCTTTTATTTCAACGTCAACGCCCAAAGACGCGATGATTTTAACGCAAGAGTTATTAGACGATCAGCGGCAACTTAAATATAAAGTGGGCGATCAGTTAGATTGCGTCGTGGTCAGCACTAAGGGTGGAGAAATCAGAGTTATTCGCGCCGGTTCAAAAAAATCTAGCAGTGATTTAGATTCTTTAGAAGACGCCTACGATATGGAATTACCCGTTGAAGGCCGCGTGACCGAGGTTTGTAATGGCGGGTTTCGCGTGTCGGTTCAGGGTAAGACCGCTTTTTGCCCCGTTAGCCAAATGGATTACCGTGTGCTTGATCATCAGTCTTACGTTGATAAAAAGTTTGATTTTATGATTACGAAGTTTGATCCGAAAGGTCGTAACTTGGTCGTTTCACGACGCCGATTGCTAGACGCACAAAAAGTTGAAAGTGAAGGCGCATTTTTAGATCAAGTTAAGCCCGGTGAAGTTTTAAGTGGAACAATTTCTCGCCTTGAAAAATTTGGCGCGTTCGTTACGCTTGATAGCGGCGTCGAAGGTTTAGTGCATATTTCTGAAATTGGTTGGTCGCGAATTCAAGATCCAAGTGAAGTTGTTCGGGTCGGACAAAGCGTGTCGGTCAAATTACTTCGCGCAGATGAAGTTGACGGTAAATTAAAAATTTCATTATCAATTAAGCAAGCGGGTGGCGAGGGCGACCCCTGGACGACCGTACCAATGAATTTTCCGGTCGGTTCAGCGCACAAGGGCACGGTTGAGAAAAAAGAAGTCTACGGGTTATTCGTAAACATCGCGCCGGGTATTACGGGGCTTTTGCCTAAATCAAAATGGCGCGATTCAGTTGATCACCAAAAGTTTGAAATGAAAAAAAAGGGTGACGTCATAGACGTACAAGTCGATGAAATTTTATTTGACCAGAAAAAAATGTCACTTGGCTTACCATCGGAAATTGATGATCAGTCTTGGAAATCCGTCACCAGTGCGAAATCAGGTTTCGTGAACAACGGTGGCTTAAGCGGTTTAGCTGATTTAGTAAAAAAGCAATAAGATTAGAAAAAGATTAGAAAAAGATTAGAAAAAGATAGTTTAGAAATAGAAATACCAATGCAAAAAGTTTTTAAAGTTTTATTAATTATCGCAATGGCGGTTGCGACGTTAGTTGCTATCACCCTTGTCGTGATATTTGTGAAGCTTCCTAGTGTTGCGTCGATCGGCCAGGCGCTGGGTAAAAAGAAACCTGTGACTTCAACTGCCGCCCCCCGGCGCCCTGAAGTTACGGCCCGTGCGGATAGTGCCGATCCGTCTGCCGCCGTGCCGGCAGGTGATTTGCCCCACGCTGCGCCCCCCGCAACGACCGAAGAGCAAAAGGCCGCAAAGCAAGCCATGCTAACTGATATTCTTTCTAACGATAAACCCTTAAGTGATTTTTGCCGGTCGCTCAAAAATGCGAATGCAAATTCATTTACCTCAAACGATCAAATTGATGCCGCGCTATTAGAAAGTTCATTAAATGAAGACAAAGATCCGCGCATTCAGGCCTTAAAACCGACTTTTCGCTATATCATGCGTTTACCAAAAATGAATGAGCTGCTTCGGCAGGCCGAAATCGCAAGTGAAACGGGAGACGAAAGTCTTTTTGAAAAAGCTGATTTTTATGCAAAGGCCTTTGCGGCTTTTAGCGAAATAAAAGATCACAAGGGTGATTTAGAAGCGCTGATGGACCGTAGTTATTTTTACGTTAAATTAAATAAGTTAGTGGCCGAGCGCCCCGAATTATTTAACGATGCCCGCGTTCAAAACTACTGCGGCAATGTCGAGCTGGCCTTTAATCAATCGCAAAACGTTTCACTCGATCGCGAACGAACCGAATTTCTTGGACTCCTGCGTGACCTTAACGTTAGCCCAGACTCTGTCGGTTATGACCCAAATTACAAAACGCAAATTGAATTTGAAATGTCAGCCCGAAACATAAGTCTTAATGGTAATAGTTGGCTGAATGAAATATTTAAGGCCGAAGCGCCGCCTTCCGTCGAGGGTGCGCCACCTGATCGGACCGAGACCCAAGGTCGGTAAAAACTCGACCCGCCCATTTTTCGGGTCGACAGCGGACGCCCCCATGCCGACAATAAAGAGTCATTTATTAAAGCAAAGGGGTCTCGAGTATGTTTCGAACTTTAGCATCATATATTATTACTGGTCTATTATTGGGGGGCGCGTACGCCCAAGCGCAGTACGCGGGGCATGGGGCAAGCAGTGTGTCGCCCGAAACAATTAAAAAATTCGCGCCACCAGCATTGAATCCTATCATGACCAATAAATTAAAAAAGATGTTCGATATTTCTTCTCCGGGGATGGGGGCCTTATCACCAGATAAAAAAACACTTTTTTTTACTTGGCGGGTGACCGGGCAGTCGCATATTTGGAAAATCGATGGCCCGAAAAGTTTTCCGAAGCAACTGACCAGCGGAAGTGACGCCGTATCGCTGCATGAAGTAGCCCCTAACGGAAATTTTTTAATCATTTCAAAAGATTTAAACGGTGAAGAAAATCCGGGCTTATTTAAGCTTGATTTGAAAACGGGTTTATTAGTAGAGCTCTACCGCAAAAAAAATGTTCAAGCCGGGTTTAGCTTTATTACTAACGATTCAAAATCAATTTTCTACACGGCGAACGACAAAAATCCAGACTCATATTCAATATACAAAATGAATTTAGATACCAAGGCCATTGAAACAATTTATGAAGGCCAGGGTTATTGGACGGTGTCTGATCAAAAAAAAGATGGACAATTTTTATTGTTATGTAAATACACGGGCGCAAAATATACCGAATGTTACGACTACAACACGGCCACAAAAGAATTAAAGCCATTACTAGGCCAAAATGAAAAAGAAGAGTACGAAATGTCTTACTCGGCCCGCGAAGGCGAGTACATTGTTTTAACTAACAAGCTGGGTGACTTTAAAAAACTTTACGCGTTGAAAAAAGGCGAATTAGTATCGATTACAAAAGATTTACCTTACGATGTGTCTGGTTTCTCGATGGATTTTTTAAAAAAGAGAATTATTTATAACATCTCAAAAGAAGGCTACACGCAATTAAAAGCGATGGATGCAAAAACTTATCAGCCCATAACCATTCCCAATTTTCCGGGAGCGGATCATGTGTTCAGTGGTAAAACGACGCGTGACGGGCAACAGACGATGTTAGGAATTATTACCGCACAAGCGCCGCGCACGAGTTACTCGTATAATTGGTCGACTAAAAAATTAACTCAGTGGGTTTTATCTTCGGCGCCCGAAGTTGATTTATCGCAATTTGTTGTTTCAGAACTGATGAGTTACGAATCGCGCGATCACGTTAAGATTCCGATGTTTGTACGATTTCCAAAAGGCTGTAAGCCCGGGTCAGAGCGTAAAGCCACTTGTCCGGTCGTCGTTCATTTTCACGGTGGGCCCGAAGCTCAAAGTGAAGCGGGCTTCAGTGTTACGGCGCAAGCATTTGTTAACGAAGGGTTTATTTTCGTGGAGCCTAATGTGCGTGGCAGCGATGGTTACGGAAAAAAATGGATCGACATCGACAACGGACCGTTACGAGAAAATGTGATTAGCGACATCGAAGACGCTTCAATTTGGATTAAAAAAAATTGGGCGGACGTTGACGGTCACCCGCCGCAAGTGGGCGTGATGGGTTGGAGTTACGGGGGTTATTCAACCCTGATGGCCATGAGCCGTTTCGCCGGCGCCTATGAAGCTGGCGTCGCCCTAGTGGGCATGAGTAATCTTGTGTCTTTTTTAAATAATACCGCGCCTTACCGCCGCGCTTTAAGAATTTCTGAATACGGCGACCCGGTCAAAGATAAAGAGGCTTTAACTAAACTGTCCGCCATCACGTACGTTGATAAAGTCAGAGCGCCTTTAATGATTGTGCAAGGCGCGAATGATCCACGCGTGCCGGTCGGCGAAGCTTTGCAAATTCATGAAACGCTTACAAAGAAAAAAATTGCCAGTGAATTAATTGTGTTTGCCGATGAGGGGCACGGGTCTACAAAAAAAGAAAATCAAGTATTAGAAATTGGCCACACGATTGAGTTCTTTAAAAAGCACCTAATTAAAAAGTAAGGTTAAAAGCAACGTTAAAAGCAAGAGTATGTCTAATTCGCAATTTGTCCGCGGGCGCGATCAAGCTTTTCGCACAGATCAATATTATCTTTTGTGAATTCACGTTGCGAATTTAACTGCGCTTCGGTCATGCGAAATTGCGATAGATTACAATGATGTTCGACGATGATCGAGTGAATGGTATCGGCCTCTTCACGATCCATGGTTAGGCCCCAAATCATTTTGACCGCTAACCAATTACGAACGTACGTGCACGTGTACTCTGAATTTGGCGGCATATACTTTTCGGGGCTGCGCTCACCCTTTTTCATATTCTGAACGCCATCAACCGATAATAAATGAAAATCATTACCCAAGTAATTCGAATACAGGCAGCGCGCGCGAAAACTCCAACGATGCGCTCCAGAAAGATAGGCGTTCTTTAATGGAACTAAGTGATCAATTTGAATCTCGCGAGAACTTTTTATCGTCGACGTGGTGTAAGGATCATTCCAAACGCCGGCATCGACAACGCAGTGGTTGTTATCGCGGAAGGCCACGCTGCGAATTGAGTCGCGCACTAAAACTTTTGCGCGGGTGTTAAAACAAAGTTGATCATTAGGGTCATTTATCCAACGACCAAATTGCGTGGGACGATTATAATTTGGAATTTCAAGAACGCTTCGATTGTGCAAAGACCAATTCAAAAGCGAAAGATAGCGAGACTGAATAAGGGTCGTCAGACTCTTAACCGCTTGCATTATTGAGATGCTAGGAGTTTCCGTTGCCGTTAAATCTAGCTCTACATACTCTTTTTCTAGGGTTTCAACTGGCGCGGTCGATTCTGGTCGAAGTTCATTTCCAAGTTCGGTGGCTTTTAGCGTGGGGACCGTTATTATACATAAAACGAATAATAATATTCCAACTATAAGCTTCACTGAACCTCCTCAAAGATGACGTTTTTAAAGCCTACCTAGACTTAAATTCATCCGGCAACTAAATAGAATATGAAGCATCACCCCATGCTACTTGCAGTTGCAGCCCGGCCATGAATTTTAATATTTACTTGTTATTTCATGCGGTTATAAAAAATCA
>JACMNA010000095.1 GCA_014378765.1 Bdellovibrio sp.
GAACTAGAAATAAAATTTCAAATTCAGTTGAACTCAACATCGAATGCGCAAGGGCTTGTTCGGCGGGTGAAGTCGTTTCGGTCAATCCGCCTAAGTCGTAAAGCAGGCAAGTTGTGGTATTTTGCCGCGCTTTACTAATGCGGCGGGCGTGCGCTAAAGAACTTAAATCAGCAACATGGTCCAATTTATAGCGATAAAAATAGTTTTGGCTGCGATGAGATTCTAAATTGTTAATGGACACATTTCGCATTTGCTTCTATTCTAAGGTTTCATGCTTAAAAAATCCAGTTTTGCTTTGGTCATACCGTGCTATAACGAAGAAAAGGTGATCCCTTTTTTTGCGCACGAATTATCAAGTTTTAAGACGGCATTTTCAGCTGCGTTTCCATCGACAGACGTCGTGGTCGTTATTGTCGACAACAATTCAAATGACCAATCTACGCAGCTTTTGCAGCAGTTTTTTTCTGGGGTTGATTACGTGAAGCTGGCGGCTTGTGCTAAGCAAGGGTACGGGGCGGCCTTGAAATTTGGTTTTGGGGCAGTCACGGCTGATTATTATGCATTTGCCGACTTAGATAATACTTATCCGTTGTCTGATTTAATTCCGATGTATGATATCGCGATCAAAAAAAATATCGAAATTATATCTGGCGGTCGATTAAATAGCCTGTCAAGAATTCCGTGGACGCGAAAAATCGGAAATTTATTTTACTCTAAAACCACTAGATTGATTTTTAAGTCGGTGATTGAAGACACCTGTTCGGGTATGCGCATTTTTAATCATCACGTGCTAAAAGAAATACTAAGTTTAAAACAAAATGATCTTTCTTTTTCAATTGAATTGACGGCGCACGCACTTTGCAAAAAGTGGTCAATGTACGAATACCCCATTACCTACCGAGATCGAATGGGTTCATCAAAACTATTAGTTTACAAAGATGGTTTTAAGTTTTTATATATCTTAGTAATGAAGCGGCTTTTCTCGTGAAAGCGCTTGCGTATGAAATAATGATTTACGCCCATGATGAGGCAAGCTTTTTATCTCGACAAAAATTAATATTAAAACTGGCGCCACAGGCGTCTATTCACTGGGGTTGCTCGGCCGAAAAGACTCGACTGGAAGTATTGCTAAGATTACCAGATCGATGGATTTTAGCGCTCGATTGTGACTGTCAACCAACGGTCGAGGTTCTTTGCATGATTTCAACCTTGGCTAACAAACTCGACCAACAAAAAAGGCTTATCGTCGGCGGAGTTTACCTAAACCCTTCGCGTGCACGCTATTTACAAAAAGTTCATAATTTAATTGCGAACCTATGGGTACAACAATCTTACATTGGGCCCAACCGGCGGCCCTATTTTTTGGGCGGCGTATTTTTAATAAATACTTCGGGCCTTCAGTCTAATGAAAATTTGCAATTATTTTGGGGCGCCGAAGATCAACAACTGGCGCAAGATCTAAAAATGCAGGGCTACCATATTACAATTAATGCAGATCTTACAGTCGTTCATCATACGGCTTCGTCACTGCAGCATTTTTTTCGGCGTGCTTGGTTACACGGGATTCATCAGCCGACTTTTACGAAGCATCCGGCTCAGGCAATTTGGCCGCAATATTCTTTTTGGATAAAACGGGTGCTACGAGCAAATTTGACTTTGCTGCCGGCGGTATTAATGCATTTTGCAATTCAAAAAGGGGCAAGGCTAACTCAAAAAGTTCTCCGGCTGCATAAACCAACGCCGTCATTAGAACGCCAATAAATCCCCGCACAATAAGCGAGACGAAAGCCAATAAAGCCAGCACGCATAAGCCTAGCGTAGGAAAAGCTAATATGAATACAAATCCTAAAATTAATATTCCGGCGGGCAGTAGACGGTACCATCTGAAGGCCAATTTTAAATAAAATCTCTGTGTATAAATTTGCACGCGGCCAAAACTAAACATTTTTTTCAACCACTGAGCGAAGGTGACGTGTTGATGGTGATACACGGGCGCATCTACATAAAATAAAAACGGAAGTCCAGATACGCAGGCCCGATGTGAAAAATCAAGATCTTCGCCATACTTAGCGAACAAAATTGAAAATCCACCCAAGGCTAACGCTTTTTTTCGGTGAAGTAAAAGATGACAGGTCGGAATGTGATCAACACTTTTATTAGTCGTATGCGCTTGCATCTGAAAAGAAAAAGGAAATAATTTAGACAAAGAATGACAGCAATCAAAAGTCTTTTGTAACATGACATTTTTTGATTGATGCAAAACGGGCCCACCGGCACCTAACACTTCGGGTTTGTTATTTAAGCTGCTAATTAATAATTGTACGGACTTTGGAATCAATTCAATATCTGGATCAGTGAAATAAATATATTTATTTTGAGCCGTCGTTAGAATCAGTTGCCGGGCCTGGCCTAAATTATTAGTTGGATTTTCTAAAATAACTTGATTTGTAAATTGGGTTTGTAGCCACCGTTTTACAATGTCTCTAGTGGCGGATGATTTGTGATTTAATACAAAAATCCACTCGACGTTTATGTTCTGCAATTCAGCTTGTAAATTCGGAATAAATGCTTGTAAGAGTGCTAACTCATCATAAATGACTACACCGCAGGTCAAACTTTTCATTAGCGGTCGAACTTGCCTTTAGCCATCGTGCTTTCTGAGACCACGGTTTCACGAACAACAACCACTTTAATTTGCCCGGGATATTGCATTTCATCTTCAATAGTTTTTGCAATAAGCTGCGAAATTTTAAGCGCGCCCATATCATCAACAACTTTTGAATTAACCAGTACGCGGCATTCACGACCGCCATTTAAAACGAAAACATCGGTAACGCCGTTATGACGTTTAGAAATTTCTTGCAGGCCCGAAACTTTTTGGTTGTAGGTTTCCATTGTACTTCGTCTTGCGCCGGGGCGTCCGCCCGAAATGGCATCGGCTGCAATCACTAAAAAATCCATGTCATGTTCTGGTTGCACGTCATAATGATGGGCGCGAACGGCGTGAATGATATCTTCGCTTTCATTTCGGGGCGTAATGAAATCGGCGCCAATGACCGCATGACTGCCATCTAATTCATGATCAAGTGCTTTACCTAAATCGTGTAGCATACCAGAACGTCTCGCTTTTTTAGCGTCGATTCCCAGCTCATGTGCCAACAAGCCCGCAAACCAACCTACTTCGCCGCAATGAAAGTACTGGTTTTGCGTATAAGAATAACGGTAACGAAGCGAGCCCATCACTTGACGAATTTCAGGGTGCACGTTTTGCATCTGTAACTCTTTACAGATGGCATCGCCGTCACGCTTTATTTGATTAAGCAATTCAACTTTTAAATTATCACATGTGCGCTGCAGTTCTGCTGGCGTGATTACTTTTCTTGAACGCTCAAGATCGCGAAACAAACGGTCAAAAATACGCCGAGTCAGTTCGCGGCGAACGGGATCATAGCCCACAATTTGAATGTGATGCCAACGCTCAGGTTCAGGGTTTTCATCGATATAAATATCGCAGCCACTAACCCCTTGAATCACGTCGACGTAGGCCTTTTGTTGGTCGCAAAATATTTTACGTATTTCAGGGGTCGGAAAATGACTGGCTAAAATACCGCGTTCAACGCTCATCTCGCGGTGAAAGCGATCAATACATAGGCTTAGTAATTTCTTGGCTTTTTGCTCGGCAAACTCTTTCGTTTCAGCCTCAAGCGACTCGGCGATTTGGCTGTAATCAGTATTAGCTTGATCGATCATTTGCTGGGTAATTTGTGTAACGACTTCCGTTTCAATTAAATTAGTTTTAACCACCAGATTTTTTTTATAAGTGTCTTCAGTTTCTTGGCGCCTTTCGACTAAAAGCTTAATTACATTTTGGCGATCCGCTAATTTGAGCGAGTAATCTCGAAGTGAATTTTCCTTTTGTAATAATAGCGAACGGGCATTTTTAATTTTTTCTTCAAAACCAATTTTGCGTTGCTGAATCAAAGCTTCAATGTCTTCACATTTTTGCTCGATCAATAAGTGATTTTCTTCAACGACGGCCCAAGCTTCAAGTTCAATTTCTTGAATGCGCTCTTTACGCTCTTGCTCTTCTTCTTTAAACTGCTCTTTTGCTTCATGAAGAATTTCTTTGGCTTCTTCTTGCGCATCTAGAATAATTTGCCGGCGAATCAACCAAAAAAGCGCCGCGACCACCACGGCCCCCGTTAAAATTCCAATTAATAAATAGCTAACTAGTTGCATCCAATTCATAGAGTCATTAGGTTATAGTCAGATACCGCCCGCGACAACAACCGTCTGTTAGATAAGCCGCGTTATGATTGTTGATTAGGGCGTGATTTTAAACCGTACCTCGGAGATAAAACAGCTATGAATAATATTATGCCGCTTGCAAAAAAATCTTTAATCATCATGGTTTGTTTAGCTCTTTTCTTTTGGATTTTTATCTTTAACTGGTCTTTTGTTTTTAAAAAGAAAGTTGTGGGCGAAGTGGTCGCGGCCGAACGTGTGGGTGCGCTAACCATCGTCACGAATTCGGGGCCCATCAATCCGCAGGCATTTTCTTTTTCCGTGGCCATAAAGGATCGAAAAACGGGCGAAATCTATATGGCATCAAGTGAAGACCGCCAGTGGGCTGCGGTCCAAAAAGGAAATTGCGTTATTGCCGCATACTTTCCATATCCGCCCTGGAATATGTCGAAGGGTTCCACCGATCATAATGCCAGGCTCTTACGAAACTTTACGACCTGTAACGAGTTACCGCCAACCGATTCGTTTTTTGACTCGCTTCGATTTTTCTTTTTATGGATTTAGCTATATTCATAGCTATGAATATAGCTATGGGCTGCTAACGCGGCAGAACTAGTTCGCCATGAGCTGGCTTGTCACGTACCAAGGAATGATTAAATAAATCAGACAATCACGCATTAAATAGTAAATAAAAAAGGCAACGAAAAGCTTAATGCCGTAAAGCCGATAAAGGCCCTTAAAGCCTGATTTTCGCCACGTCATTTTCATTTCCGAAAAAAGCATTTTAATTTGCGTAAAGCCCCTGCGAATAAGCACCATAAAAAAAGTATAAACCTTATCGTACCAGCGAGATAGGTGAAAGTGGCGCTCGGAAAGCTAATTTAGAACCTTGAACCGATCGCTGTTGAATTAAATAAATCATAGTCAGCATCAAGAAAATTAAAAACCAGTTTTTCATCTGCATATAAAATAACATAAACGCCTCTAGTTAATTAAGTTTTTGGCTTTCGTCGCTAATCATCTAACTAAACAAACCTTTTTTGGCTTGATGATAACTTGCGCAATAATCAAAGCCACTTTTCAAACTGAGTAATACACTGAGCCAAAGAAGTCCATACCCGAATTTGTTCAGCGGCAGATTGGGGTGCAAATCATTCACGATCAACATTGGAATAGCAATCATTTGCAACGCTGCTTTCCACTTGCCGGTGGTTTGTGCAGATAATACAACTCCGTCGGCGGCAGCTGCGGCTCGGACTCCGCCCACAATGGTGTCTCGTGCTACAAATAAAATCACCATCCAAGGATCAATTTCTGCTTTTTGTAATAAGATAATCAAAACACTTGATACCAAAATTTTATCGGCCACCGGATCTAAAAATTTACCCAAATTAGAAACCGCATTGAGCTTACGCGCGTAGTATCCATCGTAATAATCAGTGATCGAAGCCACGATGAAACAAAATGCGGCAGCCCATCGTCCCCACGGAGACTGTACATAAAGAAAAGCGGCAGTGGGTAACACTAGTAAAATTCGTGAGGTTGTTAAGTACAAAGGTATTCGGCTCATGCGTCAGGTCAAAGTGTTGTTTGAGTGACCTAGCTCTGTCAAGATATCAAAAGTTACATGTTTACATACAAAAGAAAAATACACGTTTATGAAACTGATTTAATGGGCATTGTTCACCATTCAAATTACTTGCGACTTTGTGAAGAAGCCCGCGTCGAATGGTGTCTGCAAAGTGGAGTGATTGATACCTCAACGGAGTCAGTTTTTTCTTTAACCGTCGTCGAAACTCATGTGCAACACGTAAAACCCGCGCGCTACGGCGACGAAGTTGTGATATCACTAGTGGTGCGGACTCAAGGCGCAAGGTTAATTTTTAATTACGTCATTCGCGCGCAAGATATTATTCTTTGCAGGGCTGAGACGGTGCACTGCAGTTTAGATTTGAATATGAACGTAAAACGGCTGGATCATAAAATTATTAAAATACTGGAGAACGAAAATGGATAGAAATCTAGCCTTAGAATTTGTACGCGTAACGGAAGCCGCCGCTTTATCATCCGCAAAATGGATGGGTCGAGGCGATGAAACAGCGGCCGATCAAGCGGCCGTTGATGCCATGAGAAAAGCTTTTGATTCTTTACGGATCAACGGAACGGTCGTCATTGGTGAAGGCGAGCGTGATGAAGCCCCCATGCTTTTTATTGGCGAAAAAGTAGGTTTAAATTTAGAAGACAGTCCCGCAATTGATATCGCGTTAGATCCGCTTGAAGGCACAACGATTTGCGCTAAGGGCGGAGTGGGGGCTATTTCGGTAATTGCCTGCGCCGAAAAAGGCGGATTCTTACATGCGCCCGATACTTACATGGATAAAATTGCTACCGGTCCCGCGGCCAAAGGTCTTATTGATTTAGATTTGTCGGCGACTGAAAATATTCACCGGGTGGCTGAAGCCAATCGAAAGTCAGTGGGGGATGTAACAGTCGTGATATTAGATCGTGATCGTCACTCTGATTTAATTGCGGAGGTTAGAAAAACGGGCGCGCGCATTCAACTGATTGGCGACGGGGATGTATCGGCCGCGGTTGCAGCCGCGTGGATGGATTCGGGTATTGATTTATTGATGGGCGTAGGCGGCGCTCCGGAGGGGGTCATTTCGGCGGCGGCTATGCGTTGTTTGGGCGGTGATTTTCAAGGACGACTTAAGTTTAGAAATGAAAATGAAAAAGAACGCGCCCGCAAAATGGGAGTTACTGATCTTACGAAAAAATTCAAATTAGAAGATTTAGCCAAAGGCCCCGTGATGTTTTGCGCGACGGGAATCACCGACGGTCCGCTATTAAGTGGCGTTAAACTTTATGCGGGGGGCAAGGCGAAAACGCAATCGATCGTGATGCGTTCAAGCACAGGCACCATTCGCCAAGTTGAAACGCATCATAATTTTTCGCTCAAAAAGGGATTGATGTAAAGAATGGCTTTTCATTGTTTTCACTGCAAGAAAGAACATAGTTTTAAAGACCGCATAGGCTTTCGCGATGAATGCGAGCACTGCCGCACCGATTTACACGCCTGTAAAAACTGTGAATTTCATGATGCTAAAGTTTATAATGAATGCCGCGAAAGCTCGGCCGATGTCGTTCGCGAAAAAGATCGGGCAAACTTCTGCGATCACTTTACGCCCCGAATGGGTCTTGGTTCGGCTGAAGCTGAAAAAGCAAAGCTTAAGGCTGTGGCCGATGCATTATTTAAAAAGAAAGATTAATTAAAGGAGAATGACCATGGCTAGTGCTCACGCAACCGAAGTTTTTAATTGCAGCCGAGAAGATTTTTTTAAAATTGTTTCCGATTACGAAAAGTACTCTGAATTTTTACCCGAAGTTAAATCGGTTAAAGTCACAAAAAAAAGCGGAAACACGAAAGAGATGGAATACAGTGTTTCGTTAATTAAAACTTTTAAATACAAATTGAAGGTTACCGAAAAATTGAACGAAAGCGTTGATTTTGTTTTTACCGAAGGCGACGTGTTTAAAACTATGAAGGGTGGCTGGAAATTAAAAGATAAAAATGGCAAGTGCCAAGTCGAATACGACGTGGATGCTACGTTTGGTCTTTTTGTGCCGGGAGTCATGGCCAAAACCTTAGTGAGCGTGAATTTACCTTTAATGATGGCGAACTTTAAAAAACGTGTGAAAGAAGTTTATGGCAAATAATGACAAAAAAGATTCGAAAGATCATTCACGTCTCAGTGATGCGACCTCGGCCATTTCGGATACGCTTAAAAAAATAATTTCTTCGGGCTCTCCCACGGAAATTTCGAAAGAGATAATCAATACCGTCATTAGCCAAGCGTTGAAAGCTAAGGATGACGTCGCGGTGAAAGTTTCATCGGAAATGATCGCGCTGGTTAAAAAAATTGATTTCGTCAAAGAATTTGCAAAATTTGCCGAAAACCATAAGTTTAAAATCACGGCCGAAATTGAAGTTTCAAAAAAAAATAAAGATGAAAAGGACTAACCATGCCGTTTGAGCGAGTGAATCCAACTACGGGCGCGGTGATCGGGACCGGCGAATACAATTCGACTGAAGATGCCGATAAGGCATTGGCCGCACTTGATCAGACTTTTAAGGCCTGGCGAAATCTCAGTTATCTTCAGCGGCAGGCCACTATAATGAAACTCGCTACGGCGCTCGAGTCGAAAAAAGACTTTTTTGCTAAGCTTATGACCCAAGAAATAGGTAAACCCCTTAAGGAAGCTCAGCTTGAAGTTAAAAAATGCTACGAGGCTATTAAGGCCTTATGCGAAAAAGATTTAGCCGCACTTGAATCAAAAACAATTCACACGACTTACAAAAGCAGTGAAATTATCTACGAACCTTTAGGTGTTATTTATTCGATTATGCCTTGGAATTATCCGCTTTGGCAGGTGACGCGCATGGTGATTCCGGCGCTTTTAACCGGAAATACAATTTTATTAAAGCACGCCGAAATATGTGCTCAAACCGGTTTTGAGTTTGCTAAATTATTTAAAGATATTTATCCCGAACCTTTACTCATGCACTTATTGCTTCCGCACGAAATGACTGAAGTGGTCTTATCCAACCCGCGCGTTCAGGGTGTTAGCTTAACCGGTTCAACCAACGCCGGAGTCAGCGTAGCCAAAGCCGCCGCGGGGGCGCTGAAGAAGTACGTGCTAGAACTTGGTGGCAGCGATCCTTATTTAGTATTAGCCGATGCCGATTTAGATTTGGCCGCGAAAATTATTAGTCAAAGCCGATTGATGAATGCAGGACAAAGCTGCATTAGCGCTAAACGCTGTTTATTTCACGAGAGTTTACGACAGCCTTTAATTGAAAAATTCAAAACGCAATTTGATGACCATGTTATTGGACTGCCGCTTGAGTTGAAGACCGATGTAGGCCCCCTAGCGCATCCCCGGTTTAAAACGGCATTAAAAAAACAAATTGCCGAGCTCAAGAAAAATACGAGCGCTGAATGCGTCTATCAAAAACCGCACGGGCACCCGGCCGAATCAGCTTTTGTTGATTTAGAAATTTATTTGCTAAAAGAAAATTCAGAGTGGCTTAAAGACCAAGAATTCTTTGCGCCGGTTTTATTGATGATTCCATTCAAAACCGAAGCCGAGGCAATTGCCATTGCTAATTCAACGGTTTTTGGTCTGGGCGGCGGAGTCTTTAGTAAAGATCTAGCGCGCGCCAAGAATGTAGCTAAGCAAATGATTGCCGGGCAAGTTGCCATTAATGATTTTATTCGGTCCGATTTTAGTCTACCCTTCGGTGGATTTAAAAAATCAGGAGTAGGGCGCGAACTGGGTGAGGCCGGTTTTTTCGAATTTGTCCAAACCAAAGTAATCTCTAGTTCAAAATGAAATTAGCTTACGATCTTGAACATCAATTCTGGAAAACTTTAAAAGATAACCAACTAGACCAATGCGAAAGTTATTTGGTAGCGACTTCGGGCGGACTTGACTCAATGGTGTTACTACAACTCTTGTCTCGCACGCGACCCGAGGTAACGATTCGCGTTGCGCATTATCATCATGGCCCTTGTGATTCACCCTACCGTGATGAAACCCTGGCTTGGCTAAAACACGAGACGCTCAAGTACGCTAAGGCCGAATTTGTCTTTGAACAAAGTACGGTAAGTTTGAAATCCGAAGATGAATTTCGGACCGCACGCTGGGCTTTTTTGAGACGTGTACGCCGAACGAATGAGGCGATCGTGACCGCCCACCAGCAAGACGATTGGGTCGAAACATCGACCCTGAAGCTAATTCGTGGAACTTCGGGCAAGGGACTTTCACAATTTCAAGTCTGGAATCAAGAAATTTTTCGGCCTTTATTAAAGCATTCAAAGAGCGAACTCAAACAATATGCTGAGGTGCGAAAACTGAATTGGAAAGAAGATCCCACTAATTCTTCGACAGATTTTTTACGAAACTGGTTAAGAGAAAATTGGTTTAAAGCATTAGAAGAAAAAGTGCCGGGTGGTTATTTAAGCTTCTCGCGATCGCTCCAGCAAATTGCTACCGAGTTTTCCGACGATTCCAGCTTTCAGATCGCTTATTACCAGCAAAACCAAGCCCAAGGTCTGGACCGAGGTTGGTATATGACGCTCTCATCCACTGATCAGCTGAAGGCGCTGGCCCATTATTTAAGGTCTAATAAAATATTTTCTTTTACCCGTGGGCAGTTAGAAGAAATTCAAAAACGAATGGAAAAAAATCAAAAAAATATTTCGTTCGAAATAGTTAGAAAATGGGTTATTAACGCAACGCAAATTATGTTAACCTGATCATGGAATAACCGACAGCTGTAAAACTTAAGAAAAACAGCTAATACAGTCCTATGAAAGGGGCTTAAAATATGAAGGCCAATCAAAAAACATTCGCACTCTGGTTCTTTTTATTTATCATGGCGATATTTATGTTTCGCGCGTGGGATATGAAGCATCAAAAATCGATAAGTGATTTTACTTATTCGAAATTGCTTCGCGCCGCTGAGCTTAAAGAACTGCAAGAAGATAAAGTGACATTCGTTCAAGATCGTAACGAAATTAAAGGTCAAATAAAATCTGAGTTTGAAAAAAAATATGGTGGCACTCAATTTCAAGTCGCGGGAAATACCTCTAGTGATGGCGAAAAAACTTTTAAAGCGCTGGGCATAAATACAGATTACGAAAATTCGCAATCTGACGGAATGCTGTCGTCGCTGTTAATTAATTGGTTACCGCTGATTTTGATCGTAGGCATGTTCGTCTTTATTATGCGCCAAATTCAATCGGGCGGTGGTAAAGCCATGTCGTTCGGAAAATCGCGGGCGCGATTAGTAGAAAATAAAAACCGCGTGGTTTTTAAAGATGTAGCGGGCGTCGATGAAGCCAAAGAAGAATTAGTTGAAATTGTTCAATTCTTAAAAGATCCCAAAAAGTTTACTAAATTAGGAGGCCGCATTCCTAAGGGCGTCTTGTTAGTGGGCCCTCCGGGAACGGGTAAAACATTATTAGCGCGAGCGGTCGCCGGTGAAGCAGGTGTTCCGTTCTTTACAATCTCTGGCTCTGATTTCGTCGAAATGTTTGTCGGCGTGGGCGCAAGCCGCGTGCGAGATTTATTCGAACAAGGAAAGAAAAGCGCGCCTTGCTTAATCTTTATTGACGAGATCGATGCGGTTGGACGTCATCGTGGTGCCGGCATGGGCGGCGGTCACGATGAGCGCGAGCAAACGCTGAATCAATTATTAGTTGAGATGGATGGTTTTGAATCAAGTGAAGGCGTTATTTTAATCGCCGCCACGAACCGTCCGGACGTATTAGATCCGGCTTTATTAAGACCGGGTCGTTTCGATCGTCGCGTTGTGGTTGGAAAACCAGACGTTAAAGGTCGCGAACAAATTTTAGATGTGCATATGAAGAAAACTCCGCTGGGCCCTGACGTTGAAGCTTCAAAAATTGCGCGCGGTACGCCCGGATTTACGGGCGCGGATTTAGCGAATTTAGTGAATGAAGCCGCACTTGTGGCCGCTCGTTCAGATAAACGTTATTTAGAGATGGATGACTTTGAAAAAGCCAAAGACAAAGTCACAATGGGTAGCGAGCGCCGTTCAATGGTGATCAGCGATGAAGATAAACGCATCACTGCGTATCATGAGGCTGGTCATACCTTGGTCGGAAAAAAATTAGCCGGATTAGATCCGATTCATAAGGTGACAATTATTCCTCGTGGTATGGCATTAGGGGTGACGATGACGTTACCTGAAAAAGACATGCTGAATTTATCAAAATCTAAAGCCGAAAATATGATCGCCTTTTTATTCGGAGGACGTGCGGCCGAAGAAGTCGTCTTTAAAGAGTACACAACGGGCGCCGGAAACGATATCGAACGCGCCACCCAAATTGCCCGCAGTATGGTGACTGAGTGGGGCATGAGCCCGAAATTAGGACCGCAAGCTTACGAAAAAAGTGAGAGCCCGGTCTTTCAGGGCATGAGCCAAGGCGGAAAATCTAGAGATTATTCTGATGCGAAAGCGCAAGAAATTGATAATGAAGTTTCAATGATTATTGCTGAAGGTTACAAAAAAGCCGTTGATATTTTAACCACGCATAAAGATGCGCTCGAGCGCTTAACGGCAGCGTTGTTAGAGTTTGAAACGATTGATAGCAATGAAGTTGAGATGCTAGTGAACGGCGCAGGCTTAAGCGAAATCACTAAGATCAGAAATAATAAAATTAATTCAAATTCAAGTAATGGTAATATAGGCGCCACCACGGCGACCGATGCAGATAGTAAAATCGCGCCGGCTGGTGGTAAAACCGCAAACGCTACATGAGTGTTGTTTCCAATTTTTTCGAAAATATCCTCTTTATCTTGTCCCATTTACGGTGGCAGGATTTGGTGGATATTTTTTTAGTTTGGCTAGTCGTTTACCGCATTCTTAATCTGATTCGTCGTACCGGCACCATTCAAATGCTGTCGGGCCTTGGCATTTTAGCCATCGCTTACGTGGGCAGTCAGTGGTTTGAGCTCTACACGTTAAATTGGCTGTTAGAGAAATTCTTTTCTAATTTATTTGTAATTGTCGTCGTCTTATTTCAGGGCGAGATTCGTCGCGCGCTGGCGCACATTGGCAGTCATCCTCTTTTTACGGATGTGTCATCGGCCATGGAAACTCATATCGTTGAAGAAATCGCTAAAGGGGTTATTTCGGCCGCGCAAAAAGGTTACGGCGCACTTATCGTCATCGAAAAAGATATTCTGGTCGATTACCATTTAGAGATGGGAACCGTGCTGGAATCAAAAATTTCTTCGGAAGTTATTGAATCCATTTTTCATCCGCAGGCCCCAATGCATGATGGAGCCTTGTTAATCCGTGGTGGAAAAATTGTTTCGGCCGGATGTTTTTTACCGCTTAGTAAAAATCCAGCGTTAGATAAAAATTTAGGAACACGCCATCGGGCGGCCATCGGCCTGACCGAAGAAACCGACGCGTTGGTTTTAGTAGTGTCTGAAGAAACGCGCTCGATTAGTTTAGTAAGCTCAGGCCACATGCACCCGAACGTTGAGCTTTCGGAAGTTCGGCAAGCGCTGTATGATGTTTATGGTTTTAAATATAAAGCCTACGCGGCCGAAGCAGGAGGCGTATGAAGGCCTTATCCGGATCTAATGAAAAAGTTCGCGTTTTAAAAGAAAGTTTGTTAGATAATGCCTCTTACAAATTAGTCGCGTTTTTTATTTCCCTCATTCTATGGCTTTCTATTTTGGGGCGCCGAGATTTTGTGGTGACCAAAGATGTTGAAGTTGATTTTAACGTGGCCAGTGGTTACTCGTTGGCCGGGCAATCGACCGATAAAATTAGAATTAAAGTTTCGGGACCTCAGCCGATGCTTAAGAAATTTAAAGAAACTAATCAGGTCTTGTCGTTTGATTTAGCTGATAAATCAGGCGGAATGTTTGAAGTTGAGATGACGCCCTCAAAAATCGAAGTGCCAAAAGGAATTAAAATCCTCGGAATTCGTCCCAACACGGTTCGAGTTGAAATTGTTGAACAAACTAAATAATCTACCTACAAGTAAAAAAAGCATTCTAGCATTAAGTGAACCAACCAAAGAAAGTTCAACATGAACAGCACAAAACTTTTTGGCACCGACGGCATTCGCGGAACATCTAACCAATATCCCATGACGCCAGAAGTGGTGGTAAAAATCGGGCAAGCCATTGGATATTTAATTAGAAAAAAAGTAATTTCTTCTCCGTCGCAGGCTAATAAAGTAGTTATTGGTAAAGATACGCGCCTTTCGGGTTACATGATTGAGCAAGCTCTTTCAAGCGGACTTAATTCAATGGGCATTTATGTGCAACTTGTGGGGCCACTTCCTACCCCCGGGATTGGGTACCTAACCAGAACCATGCGGGCGGCTGCGGGTATCGTAATTTCAGCTTCGCATAACGCCTACCAAGATAACGGAATTAAAATTTTCGGTCCCGATGGTTTTAAACTCGATGACAAATTAGAAAAAGAAATTGAAACGCTGGTGGCCGATGGCAATTTATCAAAGTTCCTACCGCCCTCGAAAGAAGTCGGTCGAACCAAACGAATTGAAGATGCGCAAGGTCGCTATATCGTTTACGCGAAAAGTGCATTTCCGTTAGAATATACCCTGGACGGGCTAAGAATCGTTTTAGATACTGCCCACGGGGCCGCCTACAAAGTGGCACCCGCAATTTTTGAAGAGCTGGGCGCCGAAGTGATTCACGTCGGTAATCAACCGAACGGTACCAATATTAACGACAAAGTGGGCGCCCTGCATCCGAGCCTGATTTCGCAGGCGGTGGTGCAGTACCGCGCCGATGTGGGCATCGGGCTTGATGGCGACGCCGACCGCGTCGTCATGATTGATGAAAAAGGTAAGCTCGTGAACGGCGATCATATTTTAGCAATCTGTGCGCTCCACATGAAAAAGAAAAAACAGTTAAATCATAACACATTGGTTGTTACCGAGATGAGTAATTTCGGTCTCGGAAAAAAGATGAGTGAGCACGGGATCACGGTCATTAAAACCAGCGTGGGTGATAAACACGTCGTAGAAGAAATGCGGCGCGGGGGCTTTAACCTAGGCGGCGAGCAGTCGGGGCATATTATTTTCTTAGATCATTCCACGACCGGCGATGGCACGGTCGCAGCGCTAAATGTTCTATCGGTGATAAAAGAAACGGGCCAGCCGATGAGTGAGTTATCGAACGTATTTGAAGATGTGCCACAAGTCTTAATTAACTGCCGGGTGCGCAGTCGCGTCGAGCTTGATCAGATAAAAGGTTACGCCGACATTTTAAAATCAAAAGAAAAAGAACTCGCCGGGGAAGGTCGTATTTTTATTCGCTACTCGGGCACGGAGCCTCTAATTCGAATATTAGTGGAAGGTCCCGACAAGAAAAAGATCACCGCGATTGCGGAAAATCTAGCGACATTTTTAGAGAAAGAGATTTCGTGATGAAATCAAAAAAAATTATTTTAGGCGTTAATATCGACCACGCCGCAACTTTAAGACAAGTGCGCGGAGGTACGACTACGTACCCGCATCTAAGCCATTTAGTTAAGTTAGTTAAGGCTGGTGGTGGTAAGCAAATTACAATTCACTTACGCGAAGACCGTCGACATATTCAAGATCACGACGTGAAAATTCTCTGCAAAAAATCTGTTCTTCCGATCAATTTAGAAATGGCCGTCAGCGAAGAAATGCTTCGAATTGCTTTAATGAATAAGCCGGCATGGGTGTGTTTCGTACCAGAAAAGCGCGCCGAGCTTACGACCGAGGGGGGATTAAATATCACAAAAGTCTTAACCGAGATTGAAAAGATGACCCAAGTTTTGCGTAGCCAAAAAATAAAAGTTTCTTATTTTATTGAACCCAGTATCGAGCAGGTGAAGGCATCAGCCCAAGCCAATGCGAATGCCATTGAATTTCACACCGGTAAATGGGTGTTAAGCAAGGGCGTACCAAAACAAAAAGAATGGGGCCGGCTAAAGGCGGCGGCACAGCTTGCGCATGAATTAGGTTTACGCGTGCATGCGGGTCACGGGCTTGATTTTGAACATGCAGAAAAAATTAGAAAACTTCCACATTTGCATGAAGTCAATATTGGGCACTCCCTCATTTGTTATTCGCTTGAAATGGGACTTAAAAAAGCAACGCAAAAAATGCGGGCTTGCCTACAACATAAATGAAACTGCAAAACCTCAATTTCGAAATAGAAACCGACACAGAGTTAGCGCTTGAAAACGTGGTCGGAAGGTTAAAAACCCTTTTGAAAGCTCCTGATATTTTATTTTTAAATGGCGAAATGGCTTCCGGTAAAACCACTTTAGTACGAAACTTGAGTGAAAGTTTTGGATTACAAATGGTGCAGTCACCAACGTACGCTATTCACCAAAGATATCAAAACCAAGATATAAAAATTGATCACCTTGATTTGTACCGGATTGAAAACGAAGAGCAACTTGAAACCGTCGGGCTTTGGGATTTGTTTCAAGAAAAAGATAATTTAATATTAATTGAGTGGGCTGATCGTCTTGATGAAAAAAGTTATCCACTTGATCGAAGAATATTTCAGCTTCAAATTAATGTGCTTGAGAGCTCGAAACGATTATACCAGCTATTTCAATTGACCTAGTTTAGATCAACCAATTCACTAAGCCGATTCTTTGGCGAGCTCTTCCAGTAAAGTTTGGTCACGTTCTGATAAATTTTTCTCTTTAAAGCCAATGAGAAAACCTAACACCGTATTGCCCCGGCGAAGCGCGGTGATACAAGCATAGCGGTAAGATTTTATTGTAATACCAAGTTGGCTTAAAGAAAAAGATTCGGACTGGCCCGACAAGAAAACTTTATTAAACGGATTTTCTTGCTTAAGGCTGTACTCGAAAATTTTTCCGCTGACACCATCTTTTTCAAGATCGGCATCCATTTTAAACACTTGTGTCCGTTGATTCACGATCTTTAAAACAATGTAAGCGTTAAAATGTTTTTTTGCTTCAAAGCTGTATTCATCATGTCGCTCGTCAATGAAGTCCCAAATGGGAGGCGCTAGTTTTTCATTATTGTTTGCAGTTGGCGCAAAGCTAATGAGTGGGGCGGCAATATCTAAATCAATACCGTCCAGCATCGAACCCGTCATCTCGAAAGCTTCGTCACTTGATGCCTCACGTGTGTTCGTTTCAGCGCTAAATAATTTTTCGGCTAGGTAAGCTAGCACATGGGGCGGAGTTAAAATAAATACATGATTTTCAACTGATTGTAATTGAGCCGGGTAGTGCAAACCCATGACATAAACTTTGTTATCCCAAACACATAGTGGAAAAAGTTGTGCATCCCAAATTTCGTGATTAGAATAAATCTCTAGCGCTGTTTTGGCGGGCGTCGTCAGATGATCAAGGCTTTCAAGTTCAACTTCAGATTTGAAACTGCTGCAGCCGGTCTCATGACAAAACCACTGCTCATACTGCGACCATTCCAAAATATTATTTTCGAACGCGATCAGTAACTTTGATTTATTCAAAGACTCTTGATCAAAATGTTTCATCTTTTCTTCAAGCTCGAGGGCCTCTTGAATGAAAAACTCTTCCCAGTTTACGCTCGTATTTAAATAGTTCATCACCTCATTAATCGGAATTTTTAGTCTCGATCTTGAAAAATCTGCATGCTTTTTTCAATTCTTTATTAACCGTAAAAGTTTTTGTCGCACTCTCATAGCTAGGAGGTCCGGCGTGGTTTCAAAAGGTTTGCGTTTTGTAGCTAAGTTCTTGATATTACAAGCCTTTACTTTTTAGCTACCTCACTTAACATTAACCGCCCAACTAACTTCAGAATCTTCAGTGCCGTTAGATTCACTTAAGCCACGGGCTAGGGGTCCGGTGTTGCACCCGTTACGGGCCCGGCCTTATGCAAAGCGAACGTTCTTAGTTTAAGCTAACTAGTTAAAACTTTTCAAATATTTCAAATTCGTGTACATAAAGACTCCATGAATGATCCCTTGCAAAATCAGTCTTTAACATCAAGAAATGTTCGCATTTATTTGGATCATAATGCGACAACTCCGCCGGCACCGGTCTTGGCCGCGCGTTGGAGTGAGCTCTTGTTTGTAACGGGCAATCCTTCGTCAATTCATAATGAAAGTCGTATGCCAAAAGCTTGGCTACGTGAAACTAGACAAAAGTTTGCAAATTATTTGAATTGCTCACCGTTAGAAATTATTTTTAATTCGGGCGCAAGTGAAGGCAATAGTTCTATTTTAAAATCTGCTTGGCAATTGCGCAATCAAAACCGCAACGAAATCATTGTCAGCCAAGTTGAGCATCCGAGCGTAATTAAAACGGCTGAACATTTACAAGCTCAAGGTGCGATTGTGCATTGGGTTCCCGTCGACCGAGCTGGCCTTATTGATTTAGATTTTATTAAAAATAAATTATCAGAAAAAACTCTACTGGTATCGGTCATGTTTGCAAATAACGAGACGGGTTCTATATTTCCAATTAAAGAAATCGCGGCATTGGCCCACCAAGCGGGCGCACTGATGCACGCCGACTGCGTACAACTACTTGGAAAATATAATCTTGAACAACACCCTGAGAAATTAAAAATTTTTGATTTAGATTACGCCACCTTTTCGGCGCACAAGTTTTACGCCTTGGCGGGCACCGGAGTTGTTTTCATTAAAAAAAATTCACCTTGGGTTCCACTCGTGCACGGGGGCGGACAAGAACGCGGTCGGCGCGGAGGAACTGAAAATGTTTTAGGAATTGCCAGTTTGGGAATTGTACTTGATGAATTAAAAGCGGCCAAAGTTCACGTCGATGAAATGCTGAGACTAAGAAATTTACTTGAAAGTTCGATATTAGCCCGCATCGACGGCTGCACGATCACCGCGGCCGAAGGCGCAAGGTTGGCGAATACTTCAAGTCTAGTCATGACCAATGTTGATGGTGAAACGTTACTAATGAGTTTAGATTTAAAAGGATTTTCGGTTAGCACCGGAGCCGCGTGCAGCAGCGGTAACCCTGAACCAAGCCCAGTCTTACTTGCGATGGGCTTATCGCGCATTGAGGCGCAAAGCTCGCTGCGCATTAGCTTAGGATGGCAAACAACCGAAGAACAAATTATTCTTTTTGTTAATACCTTAGTTGAAGTTGTAGCTAAACTTCGTGAAATAAATCTTACCGGCAAGGATTTGACCCATGCCGTCTCTTAACGAAAAAAAGAATTCAAAAGGCCGAGTGCTAGTAGCCATGAGTGGCGGCGTTGACAGTTCGGTTGCGGCCGCGCTGTTAGTTGAGCAAGGCTACGAAGTAATCGGCGCTACGATGCAGGTATGGGATTACACCAGTTGCGATATAACCGAAGGCAGTGGCACGTGCTGTTCAAGTCTTGACGTCGATGATGCCCGTAGCGTTGCGGATAAATTAAATATTCCGTTCTACGTACTTAACTGCGAAGCAAAATTCAAAGCTTCAGTAATTGATCCTTTCATTAAAGCTTATTTGAATGCGCAGACGCCTTTACCGTGCGTCAATTGCAATACGTATTTAAAATTCGATCACCTCATTAAAAAAATGAAAGAGCTCGATTGTGATTATTTATCAACTGGTCACTACGCTCAGATTGTGACTAACGAAAAAGGCCAAGCTCAAATAAAAACGTCGACCGATGATTGGAAAGATCAAACTTATTTTTTGTTCACAATTGATCCCGAAATTGTTCCAAAATTATTATTTCCGATTGGTCATTTGAAAAAACCTCAGGTGCGCGAGATTGCCGAAGCCAAAGGTCTTGTGGTCGCCAAGAAAAAAGATTCGACCGGAATTTGCTTTGTGGGCGCAAAGGGCTACGAGCAGTTTATTAAAGAAAATGTCGCGGCCGATATACTAGCTTCTAAAAAAGGCCAGATTAAAAGATTTCCTTCGGGCGAAGTCATGGGTGCGCACGAGGGCATTCACCTTTACACGATTGGTCAAGGTAAGGGTTTAGGAATGACTTACCACGAAAAACTTTTCGTAATTTCAATCAAGGCTGAAGACAATAGCGTTTGGGTCGGCGAAGAAAAATATTTACTAAAAGATGAAGTTAATATTATTGAGCCGCAGTGGTTGACCGAAATTGAAGAGGGCGCTGAGTACCAGGTAAAAATTCGGTACCAGCATCAAGGGTCGGCCGCCGTCATATCTAAAACTGAAAACGGCTACAAATTAAAATTTAAAGAGGCCCAGCGGGCGGTGACTCCGGGCCAAGCGGCCGTACTTTATAAAAATCAACAATTGGTAGGGGGCGGATGGATTACCCTGAACTAAGTGCGCCCACGGCATCTGCGCCCACGTCATTAATTCCGAATGCAAAGCCTAACGCGCGCTATGAGTTCGTGGTGCATACTTTCGGTTGCAAAGTAAATACTTACGACACCGGCCTTATTCAAAAAAATTTAACTTCGCACGGTAACATTGGAATTTCGGATCGAAGTTTAACAACGGCCGTGCATGTACTTAACACTTGCGCCGTAACGGCCGAAGCCACTCAGCAGGCCGTGCGCCTGATTCGTAAAATTAAGTCGAAGCAACCGCTAGCGACGGTTGTGGTCACCGGTTGCGCCGCGCAAGTTGATACGGGCGCATTTGAAAATTTGCCGGGCGCAAATTTAATTGTAGCCAACTCGCATAAGGGCTTACTTCCGCAATTACTAGATCAGTATTTTAAGGGCGAGTTGAAAGATAAAGTTTTTAAATCCAACATATTTAAGAAAGAAGATCTTGAAATTGGCGGTGGCGAAGAGCTTCAACACACCCGCAGCTTTTTAAAAATTCAAGACGGCTGTAATAGTTTTTGCACATTCTGCATTATTCCGTACGCGCGCGGACAAAGCCGGTCTATTCCGATTGAACAATTGCTTATGAAAATTAATTCACTCCACCGCGAAGGCGTACAAGAAGTGGTCTTAACCGGCGTGCATATCGGCGACTACGAAGACGCTAGTTACTCTTCTTGCCAAGGACTTGAATCCCTCATTGAACACGTGCTAGCGAAAACGAATATTCCCAGAATCAGACTTTCATCGCTTGAGCCGATTGAGCTCACCGATAGGCTATTAGCGCTGTATCAAAATCCAAGATTATGTCCGCATTTTCATATGAGCATTCAAAGTGGCGATACCAATGTACTTCAGCAAATGAAAAGAAAATATACCGAGCAAAATGTGCGAAGCGCGCTACAGGCCATTCAGTCCTACGTGCCGGGCGCACATGTCGGCATGGATGTCATCGCCGGGTTTCCATCTGAAACCGATGAGCAATTTGAGAATACCTATAAAATTTTAGCCGAAACACCGTGGACGCGGCTGCACGTTTTTCCTTATAGCGAAAGGCAAGGCACGCGCGCGGCCCTACTGCCGCAACTGAATATGGCAAAGCGTAAAGAGCGTGCGGCGAGACTCCGCGAGCTAAGTTTACACCGGCACCAAGCTGAAGCGCTTAAGCAAGTTGGTACAACTAAAAAAGCGCTGGTTCTAAATAAACTTTCTAACACGACTCAAGCTTTATCGCGAGACTACTGGGCGCTTGATTTGGGTTTAAACGAAACCCAGCATAGCCATTTAAAAAATACTGAAATTGAAGTCGTCATTGAATCCGTTGAGCTTAAGCAAATGGATGTAATTTTAAAAGCCCGTGGATTTTCATCATGATGAAAATTGATTACGCTGAATTTCAAAATAGGGTCGATTATTCTTTTAAAAAAGAAATTCTCTTAATCGAAGCTTTAACGCACAAAAGTTTTTCAATTGAAGAAAACAAAAACCAACGCCATAACGAACGCCTCGAGTTTTTAGGGGATTCAGTATTAAATTTTGTCATTGCGGCCGATTTAGTGAAGCAATTCCCAGCCGATGCCGAAGGCTTACTTTCCAAAAAGCGCGCTAGCCTGGTGAACCAGACGACACTTGCGGAAATTTCTAAAAAACTGAACTTAACCAAGTTTATTAAATTTGGCCCGGGTGAAGTGAAACAAGGCAGTCCTTCAAATCCGCGTATTTTGGCTTCGGCGGTCGAAGCGCTTATCGGCGCAATCTTTTTAGATTCAGATTATCCGACGGTTGAGCATTGGGTTTTAAAATTATTTAAAGACATTTCTAGCGAACAAAGTGAAGGCATTAGTAATGCTTTTGATTTTAAAACGCGGTTACAAGAACTAACTCAGAAACACAAATTAGGAACGCCCACGTACGAAGTTTTAATAACTACGGGACCCTCGCATAAGCCGCACTTTTTGGTATCGCTTCAGCTCAACCAAATTGAAAAATCACGCGCCGAGGGTGCAAGCAAAAAGGCCGCCGAGCAATTAGCGGCCGAAATCTATTTAAAAGAATTAATAAGCAGTCGTCCACAGGTAAAGGGAGAAAAGCATGGCATTTAAAGCAGGGTTTCTAGGTCTAATTGGTCAGCCGAACGCTGGTAAAAGTTCACTAATGAACTATTTAATTGATCAAAAAGTTTCAATTGTAACCGCAAAGCCCCAAACGACACGAAGACGTATCTTAGGCATTCACACTGATAAAGCCGCACAGATTATTTTTATCGATGCGCCCGGCATCGTAAAAGCCGAAAAAGGACTTAACGCATTTCTAGAACGAGAAGCCTTAGATGTTATTAGCGAAAGTGATGTGTTGCTGGCGGTTTTAAGCATCGACGAAAAAGATGCAGACTCTACGCTACGTATCATTGAACTTGTGAAAAATTCTAAAAAGCCTTGGATGGCCGTCATTACCAAAACTGACGTTAGCGAAAAAGCACACCGAATCATGATCATTAAAAATATGGTCGAGTCTTTAGGGATTCAGTGTTTGCAGGTTTCAATTTTGAAAGACGGTAAGGCCGGGCGAAATAATATTTTAGATAATTTAAAAACGCTTTTACCAGATTCACCAGCGCCGCTTTACGATTCAGAATTATACACCACTGAAAATGTGAAAGATTTAGTGGCCGAAATTGTCCGTGAAAAATGTTTTCTCCATTTATCACAAGAGCTTCCTTACCAAATGGCGGTGCAAGTGCGTCAGTTTAATGAGGACACTAAACCCTGCCCTAAGATCTACGTCGACGTAATTGTCGGTAAAGAAAGTCATAAACCCATCGTGATTGGTCAAGGCGCGCAGATTATAAAAAAAATTAGTCAAGAAGCCAGAGAAGAAGTTGAAAAATTAATGGATCAAAAAGTTTTCCTCGAATTGAACGTGATCGTTCGAGAAAATTGGTATGACCACAATCAAACTATGAAAGAATTGGGTTATGTCATTGAACGCAAGTAATGAAATCAGTCTATTAGCATCAAAGGTGGCCATCATTGGCCGGCCAAACGTTGGCAAATCAACGTTGTTTAACATTTTGACCGACTCTAGAAAATCAGTCGTCAAAGATCGTGCCGGCGTTACCCGTGATATCATTATCGAGCCGGCCGATATCTGGGGTAAAAAAATTGACCTTATCGACACCGGCGGTGTAACCGAGTCGCAAGATTTATTTTCGAAATTGATTAAAGAGCAAGTTTCTGACTTTTTGCATTCGGTTGATTTCATTATCGCCGTGATGGATGGTCGCATTGGCCTTGTGCCCGAAGATCGCGACATCATTAAAATTGCAAAGCAAACGGGGCGCCCGATGCTTTTAGTGATTAATAAAGTTGATCAGCACCATGAAGACGATATTGCAAAAGCCGACTTTCATGAGTTTGGTCTAGACGTCGTTGCGGCCTCGTTCGAACAACGGCGCGGTGTAGCCGAAGTGATGGAGTGGATTCAAAAAGTCGTTCCCGATAATAAAGAGACCATTAAAGAAGGCGAACGCATTGCCATGGTCGGAAAGCCTAACGTAGGTAAAAGTTCGCTCTGCAATCAATTATTAGGCGCACACCGCATGCTGGTATCGGAAGTTGCGGGCACCACGGTCGATTCGGTCGATTCGCCTTTTATCTACAACGAGAAAAAATATATTATCGTGGATACCGCGGGCCTACGTCGTCAATCACGACGTGAAGACGATATCGAAATTATTTCGGCCTTTAAGTCGAAAGAGTCAATCCGTCGTTGTGATATCGTACTTCTAGTGGTGGATGGCCTTGAAGGCCCCACTGAGCAAGACGCCAAAATTATGCAACAAATTTTAGAAGATCATAAGGGTGTGATCGTCGTTGCCAATAAATCTGATTTGGCTTCACAAGAAGTTCCGCAGTACCGCGAAAAATTTAAAGAGCAAGTTAAACAGAACTTTCACTTCTTTATCGACGTGCCGGTGGTATTTACCTCGGCCATGACGGGGGCGGGGCTTGATGATTTATTTAAGGCGATTGAAGAAGTCAGTAATAAATTAAGCACTAAAATTTCAACCGGCGATCTTAACAATTTTTTCTTTGAGACAATTCGTAAAGCGCCGGCACCGGTTTGGGGAATTAAAAACGTTAAATTTTACTACTTAACGCAAACAAATCAAGTGCCACCGGCCTTCATCGCATTTGCCAATTATCCGGATGGGGTTACGCCTTCGTACCGCCGATTTTTAATTAAACACATTAAAGAAGAATTTAACCTACACGGAATTCCGATTCGGATTTTTTGTATGAAATCACGACGGGGTGGCGAGAAAGATGCCTAAACGATCTTCTTTTAGAAATCGTTTTTCGTTTTACTTGCTGGCCATCGGTAGCGCCTGCGGGCTGGGTAACCTTTGGCGTTTCCCTTACATCGTCGGCGAAAATGGGGGCGGCGCTTTTTTATTACTTTACGTTTTTTTAGCGTTAACCGTTGGAATGACTTTATTAATCGCTGAACTAATGTTGGGTCACTTTACCGGCGTCAGCGTTTTAGCTGCTTCCAGAAAAGTTTCGATTCAATCGAAAAAACCCATCGCGGCCTTCGGCTGGCTCAGCGTTATTATTAGTGCGGTTACCTTAGCGTATTACTCTGTAATCTGTGGTTGGGTTTTACATTACCTCACTCAATTTATAATGAGCCTTTTTCAAAGCGATTCAAGCGCATATTTAAGTCATATGTCCGTCACGATGCTGCAACAAAATGGTTGGTTGCAATTTATGCTAGCCAGCGTGCATTTACTTATTTCAGTGGTGATTATTGTGAAAGGACTAGGCGATGGGGTCGAGCGCTGGATTACTTCGCTATTACCGGTATTTGGATTGCTGGTCGTGGTTTTACTAATTGGCTCACTATCACTCGATTCAACACCTGATGTTTTACGATTTTTGTTTTACCCAGATTTTTCAAAATTAAATTGGAATTCACTCGGCCACGCCGTGGGTCACGTGTTCTTTACGCTCTCTTTAGGTTTTGGTACGATGGTCACCTTCGGCAGTTATTTTCGTAAAGATGAAGAGCATTTACCCACGTTGGGCTTACGGGTAACGCTGATTGATACTTTAATTTCAATCGTGGCCGTGCTGCTAATTTTTCCGATTGCGTTTTCGACAACGAAGCAGCCACTGACTGACCCAAGCCTTTTATTTGAAGTTTTACCGCGTTTCTTATCAACCTATAAGGGCGGTGTAATATTCGGGCTTACATTTTTTTTATGCCTATGGCTTGCCGCTTTGAATGCAAGTTTAGGCTTACTAGAGACCATCACCGCGAACTTAGTCGAAAAAAGACCGCATCTTAAACGTTCGGTCGCGGCTTCGATTTCGGGTTTGGCGATTTTATTTGTGACCGTGTTTCCGGCGTTTTCTGGATCATTATTTAAAAGTTTTAAATTACGGGGTCACGGACTGATTGAAATTTTTGATTCGTTTTTAATTAACGGACTTTTACCCATAGCCGGCCTTGGCATGGTGATTATCGTCACCCTAGGACTAACCGAAAATGATCGTAAGGAATTATTCTTGCACGAAAAAAGTATAACCAGCCAAACGATGTACCCACACTGGCGAAGTGCTTTGAAATGGGTTGTGCCGGCCGTAATTGTACTAGGATTGCTGTTGCAAGTTTTAGGTCTTTTTTTCGCATAATTATTGGAAATACGTCTTACAATAAGACGCTTCGTTGCCAAAAATATTTCATTATACCTTTTGTTTTATTTTAAATCTCCGAAAAGGTCTTATCAGTCGGATAAGGGGATTTTAGATGAGTAAAAATCAGCAGGTCGTGCCTAAAAAGCCAAACGCGCCGGTCATAAGCGAAGTTCTTAACAAACAGCCGACCAAAGCCCCGGCCATTCGAGACGTTCAAGCGATTACCGCCTACAAAGATTTAACCGTGCGTGAAAAGCCGTTACCCCCCAATACACATTTAGTGGTGGCCTTCAGCTTATTTGCAATTTTAGGTTTGGGCATGTTTCTAGGCTCAAATTTATCAAAACCACGCGGCGTAGCCTCAACGATGGGGGGCTTAGTTGCCATTGGCGAACCGACTCAAGTTGAACATTATCACTACGACAAAACATGTTACAAGGGTGAAGACGGCGAGCAAATTTGCACGACGCGAACAAGTAAGAAATCAAATTAGATTTTTTAGTTAAAAATTGAAACCTAAAATAGTGACGATGTCATAAATATCTCCGTCTAAACCTGGATTGATGGGATTAATATTATTTCCTTCGGCGCCAGTTTTAGGTTCAGGAATGCCATCTCGGTTTTCATCAGGAAATTGCACGTAGTGATACGTGGCTTGAATTCCTAAATAAGCTCGCCTGCGCATCAGTGGAATTTCAATTCCCGCCCCAGCTTTAAAGCCGATGACTTGGTCAGGGGGTACTTCTAGCGAATTGTTGATATTATAAGTTCGAACGTACTGTCCCGCGCCCGCAAAAAGATACGGATTAAGATCAGCTAAACCTCGAGTAACATTTTCGGTATTGAAATAATATTTTAAGCTTAAGTCAATATTTTGAATGTTCACGGAACCCGTATAAGAATTTGAAAAGGTTCGATCACTTTTGTAACTTGAAAAAGCGACATTGTTATCACTGACGCTGTAGCCAAGAGCCGCCGCAATTTGTAAATCAAAGAAGTAACTAAATTGCACCCCATAAGTGGCCGTCGGCGAATAGCTTTGTGAAAAACCATTCGTGTAACCGCGGTAACCCAATAAAAAACCAAGCGTTAAGTAGCGGCCATTTTTAAAAAAATTAATGTCAGCTTCTTCTTCGGCGTCTTGTTCAAACTCGTTGTAATCTGAAAATGGATCAAACGCCTCATCGACATCTTCCTGTGCGCGAGCGTGCTGATGAAATAAGCTCGTCATCAGAACCAAAAGAATTAGAATTTTTTTTAATGATAAAACCTGCACAAATTTTATTGTGAATTGATCTGACCTTGAGTTGTATTAAAATCATAAAAAAATCACTGTTTTAGTCTTGAAGCGTTAATGAAAAATTATCTGTTCGGGACCACACCAAGCTGGTAATTTTGTAAGAACTCTGGGGGATACGGTTGATCGACTACAAAAAAAGTGGTGTCGACATTCAAGCTGGTGATGATTTGGTTTCATGGCTGCAGCAACCAGCAGAAAAACCTCATCCGGGCGCCCATTCAAAATCTACAACTAGCGTTACACCTTCAATACTTAAAGTAAAATCTGATGTTCCCGATATAAAGTCGCGCGTGGTGTCTGGAATCGGTGGATTTGCCGCCTTATTCGATGGACGTTTTCAAAATATGCAAAAACCCCTTCTTATTTCGTGTACAGACGGAGTGGGAACAAAAGTAAAAGTGGCCAGCCACTTCGGTGATTTTTCTACCGTCGGCCAAGATTTAGTCGGAATGTGTGCTAACGACCTCATTTGCACGGGCGGAACTCCGCTTTTCTTCTTAGATTACTACGCCGTTGAAAAATTAAATTTAGAACACGCCCAAAGTTTTTTAACTAGCATTCGTAACGCCTGCGAACGATCGCACATGGTATTGATCGGCGGCGAAACGGCGGAAATGCCAGGAGTTTATCAACCGGGTGATTTTGATTGCGCGGGTTTTTCAGTGGGCGTTGTCGATCAAGAAAAAATGTGGGGAGCCCACCGCGTACAAGCTAATGATGTGGTGATCGGTTTAGAAAGCTCGGGCTTTCACAGCAATGGTTTCTCTTTAATAAGAAAAGTATTTGCCGGTGAATTTGATAAATACCGTCAGTGGTTATTAGAGCCCACGCGGCTTTACGTTGAAGCTGCTTTGCATTTAAAAAATGATTTCGAAATTCATGCGGCCGCGCATATGACCGGCGGCGGAATCGATAATTTACCGCGCGTCTTGCCAGAACATTTGAAGGCCGTCTTAAACAAATGGGAATTGCCAGAGTGTTTTAGGGAAGTGCAGAAACGTTCGGGCCTGAGCGATCAAGCCATGCGTGAAACTTTCAATTGTGGCATTGGCCTTACGCTGATTGTGCCGGCGGGTAGTGAACTTAAAATTATTGAAAAATTGCGTAGTTTAAATTATCCCGCGCAAGTCTTAGGAAAAATTACGTCGCGAATGCCAGAGGAGGCGCATGTCAGTTGGGTTTAGAAAACCAGTTCGTGTTGCGGTTTTCATTTCGGGCGGCGGCTCGACCCTTCAGGCTTTATTAGAGATGCACCATCAGTTTGAAATCGCGCTTGTCGTCAGTAATCGAAAAAATGCGCCGGGCCTATTGAAGGCTCGCCGCTTTGGAAAACCGATATTTGTTCAAGCAAAAGATTTTAGTTTCGATGAGCTTACTAAAAAATTAAAATCTTTTGGCATTGAGCGCATAATTTTAGCCGGTTACATGAAAATTGTGCCGGCGAATTTTGTTGAACAGTGGAAATTTAAAATTTTAAATATTCATCCTAGTTTGCTTCCGAATTTACCCGGATTGAATGCGGCCGAGCGTAGTTATGCAGCGGGCGGTCCAATGGGCGTTTCAATTCACTTTGTTACGGCCGAAATGGATGCCGGGCCGTTGTTTCTACAACAAACCAGTTTAGCTGATGCGCGCTCACTCTCAATCGGTGAAGCTGAGATTTTTTTACGCCGGACCGAACAGCACTTGCTACGCGAAATGGTATTGAGGTCAGTCGCATGAAATTAGCTTATGTTGGCTACGACCAAAATGTTTTACGATCGAGTGCGGTGCTTGCTGATATCTTTGCTGAAATTGAATTCTTTTTAATTGAGCCTGATCGTGCCCCCCTTCAGCAAGTTTTTGACGAGTTACCAATACTAACTCATCCGCACTGCATTCCGGCCGAAAAAGAATATCAAACTGAACATCACGCTTACGCTTTGCAAGAAATTAAGAAGCAGTATGGGCATTTTAAATGGCACTTGCTTAATGAGATGAAAAAGCTGAAGGAAATGAAAACAAAAAAAGGCGAACTTGCGAAGCCTGCACGCGCCGTTAATTCGGCCAGTACTTTTAAGGTCAGTGCCTTTAAAGAGGTGCGGGATATATTTTTTGATTCTAGAAAGCAAAAGGCCGTATTCGAAAAAGTATCGCAAGGGATTAACGAATATGATTACGTGATTTTTGAAAATCACCAATTGGTGGCGAGCGTGCTAAAGCAATCGGGAATAAAAGTATTTAGCTCGGCACCCCTGCATTCACACCTTTGGTATTCGATTGAATTTACCTATCAAAAAAATACGCCGCATATTGGACTTTTACCCGAGCGTAGCTTTCTACTGGTCAAAGACCGCCAATATGAAACGCTAGTCGACAATTGGTATGGCTGCCACGCACGGCAAGATACTTTTACCGTGCAACAGTGGGTTCCGATAAATCAATATCAAAACTTAGACTATATGAAATTTATGTTAGAGCGTACGCGCGACGAGCTTTCAAGAAAATTAGACTTTATTGAATTACTAGAATTTAAAAAGTCTTACGTGCAGACTTCGGCCGGCTATCGCCAACAATTGGGAACCCTAAAAAATAATAAGTTGTCGGCCGTACTTCCTTCATTTGCATTTTGGTCGCAAGCGCAAATTGATCAAACCATCACTTACTTAATGGAGCCTAAAATTAAAAAATTAGATAAAATTCAATTGCAGCGGGGCTTAGCGTGATTGCGCGTTATTCGACTGAAAAAATGTCGGCCCTGTTTGCCCTCGAAAGCCGTTTTGAATTTATGAAACAAGTTGAAATTGAGTGTGCCCTCGTGCAAGCCGATATGGGTCTTATTCCCAAAAAAGCAGCGCTTGATATAAAAAAGAAATCAAAATTTCAACTGGCTCGTATCTTAGAAATTGAAAAGACGACCAAACATGATGTGATCGCGTTTGTTTCTAACTTGGCCGAAAATGTCGGACCTAGCGGAAGATATATTCATTACGGACTGACTAGCTCTGACGTTTTAGATACCGCTTTAAGTTTACAGATTAATGAGGGCCTTGAAGTTTTAAAAGTCAGCGTTGTTCAATTGCAAAAAACTTTAATCAAAAAAATTAATGAACACAAAGGAACGATTTGCGCGGGCCGGACCCACGGAATCTACGCGGAGATCACCACTTTTGGTTTTAAATTGGCCGGCTACTTAGAAGAATTGAAAAGAAATACTATACGTGTTGAACGGGCTCAGGCTGGCATCCAAATTTGTAAGCTGAGTGGCGCGGTGGGAACATCGTCAGCTTTGCCAATAGACTTCGAAGCGAAAGTCGCGAAAAATTTAAAATTAAAAGTTGAGCCCTTTGCCACGCAAGTCATTCCGCGTGATCGACACGCCGAGGTTCTTTTAAGTTTGGCTTTATTAACAACTGGCTACGAAAGGTTGGCGGTTGAACTTCGTCACCTGCAACGCAGCGAAGTTTCGGAAGTAATCGAGGGCTTTACGCCCGGCCAAAAAGGCTCATCGGCTATGCCTCATAAGAAAAACCCCATCAGCGCCGAAAATATAACGGGCCTAGCGCGCCTCATGCGCAGTTACTCGCAAGCAGCTTTAGAAAATATAAGCTTGTGGCATGAGCGCGATATTAGTCATTCATCGGTCGAGCGCGTGATTTTGCCCGATGCCTTTCAGCTGGCGCATTATATGACTTTACGACTTAATGATTTGATCGCGGGATTATTTGTCGACAAAGAAAAAATGCTAGCGAATACGCAGTTATTGGGCGGCGTATTGTATTCTTCTCATTTACTGCTTCATTTAGTCGAAAAGAAAAATAAAACGCGCGAAGACGCTTACATGTTGGTACAAAGACTTTCGCATGGACTTAAAGGTAACGAACATTTAAGTCAGGCCATTCAAAAAGATAGCGAAGCTAAAAAATTATTTAGTCAGAAAGAATTAGACGAAATATTTTCAGGGCAAAAGCATCTGAAATCAATTCAAGGTCGGCTTGCAAAATACTTAAGTTAGGAGTGGTATGTTAAAAAAAGAATTACTTTATGAAGGTAAAGCAAAAAAAATCTTCAAGACCGAAAACGATTTAGAATTGTTGATGGAGTATAAAGATAGCTTAACGGCCTTTAACGCATTAAAAAAGGGTGAATTCGCCGGTAAAGGCGCGCTGAATTGTAAGATTTCAACTTTGATTTTTGAGACGCTTTCTAAAAACCAAGTGAAGCATCACTGGCTTAAAACTTTAGAAGGTAATCAGATGTTGGTGCAGAAAACCACAATCATTCCTTTGGAAGTTGTCGTTCGAAATGTGATTGCGGGCTCGCTTGCTAAAAAGCTTGGGCGCAAAGAAGGTGAAACTTTAGTTCAGCCGCTAGTTGAATTTTATTATAAAGATGATGCCTTAGCTGACCCGTTTGTTAGTGACGATCAAATTGTCGCAATGGGCTGGGCTGATTTAGCCACCCTTGAACACTTAAAAAAAGAAGCTGGAAAAATCAATCAAGTTTTAAAATCGATGTTTGAAAAAATTGGCCTAAAACTTGTTGATTTCAAAACTGAGTTCGGTCGCAATGCCAAGCAAGAAATTATTTTGGCCGATGAAATTAGTCCCGATTGCATGCGCCTATGGGATTTAGAAACCAATAAAAAAATGGATAAAGATCGGTTTCGCCAAGACCTGGGTGAAGTGGAAGAGTCTTACCAAGAAGTCTATCAACGATTACAAAAAGGAACGCAAATATGAAGGTCGGAATTAAAATCATGCCCCGTGATGTGATCTTAGATACGCAAGGACGAGCGGTCGAAAGCTCGATGAAATCAAATGGCTTTGAGCTGCTTTCATGCCGCGTTGGAAAATACGTTGAAGTCACGGTGGCCAGTGAAAATAAGGCTGAGGCGCAAAGCCAAGTTGAAAAAATGCTAAAAGAGGGCGGGCTGTATAATCCCCTGATCGAGAAGTTTGAAATTCAGATAAACTAGGAGTTTTTAATGAGTTTAGGTACGAAATTAAAAATCGGCATTACGCGATTCTTAGGTACGAACTGCGACGAAGACGTTCGCAAGTGGTTGCAATCGTTATCGGCGGATACGACCTATCTTTGGTTTGAAGATCAATTTGATGTTAACCATTACGATATGATTGTTTTGCCGGGTGGATTTAGTCACGGCGATTACTTGCGCTGTGGGGCTATGGCCGCACAAACGCCGGTCATGAAATCGGTAAAAGAATTTGCAAAAAAAGACAAACCGATTTTAGGCATTTGTAATGGATTTCAAATTTTATGCGAAGCCGGGCTTTTGCCCGGAGCGCTGCTAAGAAATAAAGAATTACGCTTTAAAGACCAGTGGGTGCAATTACAAGTTAATAATAATCAAAATCCCTTCGCCAAAAAGACTGAAGTGGGTCAAACCTTAAAACTTCCCATCGCACACGGTGATGGAAACTATTACGCCGATAGCGAAACATTAAAAAAATTAAAAGATAACAATCAAATTTGGCTGACCTATAAAGATAATAATCCGAATGGAGCCTTAATGGATATTGCGGGAATTACAAATGAGAAACATAATATTTGTGCCTTGATGCCTCACCCAGAACGAGCCCTCTACGAGTGGATGGGTTCTTGCGATGGAGCTTTTTTACTATGAGTAATAAAACTTTAGCAAACGAACACGAACACGAACAGAAGTTAAAAACTTATCGGCTTAGTTCCGACGAATATCAAATGATGACAACCCTTTTAAAGCGAGAACCTCATGCAATTGAGTGGGCTTTGTTTTCGGCCTTGTGGAGTGAACACTGCAGCTACAAATCTTCAAAAATGCATTTGCGAAAATTTTCCTTTAGAAATGAAAGTACGCCCGAGATGGACGGTGAGAATGCGGGAGTGGTTGATTTAGGCTTCGGCGAAAAAATTGCGTTCAAAATGGAAAGCCATAATCACCCTAGTTTCATTGAACCCGTTCAAGGTGCCGCTACGGGCGTGGGTGGAATTTTGCGCGATATCTTTACCATGGGTGCACGTCCCATCATGACGGCTGATTATCTTTGTTTCGGTGAAGTCGATGCGCCTCGAATGAAAGATTTAATGAAAGGCGTCGTTCGCGGAATTTCAATGTACGGAAATTGCGTGGGTGTGCCGACGGTGACCGGCCAAACCAACTTTCACGCGCGCTACAATAAAAATATTTTAGTCAATGCCCTCAATGTTGGGTACTTTGCTCCGGGTCAAAAAATGGCTTTATCGGGCGCCAGTGGGCCCGGTAATTTAGTCGTCTACGTCGGCGCTAAAACCGGACGCGACGGCGTACACGGCGCTTCCATGGCGTCGGCTTCGTTTGATGACGACTCCGAATCAAAACGACCGAATGTGCAAATCGGTGATCCTTTCTACGAAAAGTTATTAATCGAAGCGTGCCTACAGATTTTAGATCAAGAACTTGTGGTCGCGATGCAAGATATGGGCGCTGCGGGTTTAACCAGCTCAAGTTTTGAAATGGCCGCGAAAGGGCAAGTAGGTCTTGTCATCGATCTCAAAAAAGTTCCACTGCGCGATTCTTCAATGACGGCTGAAGATATTTTATTGTCTGAAAGCCAAGAGCGGATGCTACTGATCTGCGAACCTAAAAACTTTGAAAGTATCAAAAATACCTTTAAAAAATGGAACTTAGACGCCGTTATTTTGGGTGAAGTTCAGAAAGAGCGAAAAGTAAAACTCCAGTGGGGTGTAGAAACACTCACTGATATTGACCCAGACCTCATTATTGAAAAAGCCCCTCGGTATGAGCGCCCTTACCAAAGGTGGGCGTCGCCTCGTAAAGTTGAGCAACTTGCAACTCCAACCTTTCGCCCAAGCGAACTGATTCAAAAATTAACGAAAAGTTTTAAACTGAATCAAGCGCACTGGATTCACAATCAGTACGACCAGCGGGTCGGCGCCCGAACCGCGATGGCGTGTGAAAGTTCGGTAGCATTTGCGCGCCTTGATCATTCGGGCCGAGGCCTTGGTTTAGCCGTCGGTTGCCGACCCGAAGTGATGCAAATGGACGCCGAGGTCGGGGCGCTGGATGCTGTCTACTATCCAGCTTTTCAATTAGCGCTGAAAGGCGCAGAAACATTAGCAATTACCGATTGTCTGAACTTTGGAAATCCGCAAAAACCCGAAATCATGAGCGAGTTCGTCGCAAGCGTCGAAGCGATTGCCTTAGCCAGTCGCAAGCTCAATGCGCCCGTAATCAGTGGCAATGTAAGCTTTTACAACGAAACTTTAGAAGAAAATATTATTTCAACGCCTGCCACCGGTGTGGTGGCCATTCGAGATTCAGTAGAAAATTTAATTTCAGATCAATTTCAAGCGCCCTTTGAAAGTTTGATCGCAGTGCAAATGAAGTGGGTTGAATCGTGGACCGCGGTGATGGCCGCCGACAAAAAAGTTTCTTCATTTAAACAAAGCCCTGGTTGTGATGTTCCTGACTTTATTAAGCAATGCAGTCAGATGGATGCGGAATTTAAAAAATTAGATCTGCCCATCTCAAGTATTAAAGCCATTGGCCTGGGCGGAATTGCCACAACGTGTTTGAAAATGACAACGGATGCGATTGGCTTTGATTTAAGTTATGATTTGAATGGAAATCAAGAAGCAGATTTATTCAAAGATAGTTTTTATGGTTTCATCGTTTCCACCGGGGATAATGAAAAGACGGCAAGTTTTTTAAAATCTCACTTTAAGAATTTAAACGTCGAGATAAAAAAGATTGGCGAAACGACAAATCAGAAAATAACTTTAAGTACTTCGACGCAGATTGAACCAAATCAATTTCGAACCGACTACCTGAAGGGACTCTAATGAGTTTTAAAAATTCCTGGAAAGATGAGTGCGGCGTTTTTGGAATTTGGAATCACCCCGAAGCCGCGCAATTAACTTATCTGGGCCTCTATGCCATTCAACATCGCGGGCAAGAATCAGCCGGCATTGTTTCATTAGACACTTCAGCTTCAAAACAATTGCAAAAAATATATAAAGGTCTGGGTTTAGTGCCCGATGTTTTTAACGAAACTATTCTAAAAAATTTAACGGGCAGTGCCGCCATCGGCCACGTGCGCTACGCCACGACCGGTGATAACTTAATTGCAAATGCTCAGCCCTTAAGTTCAAATTTACTGAGTGGCCCCGTGGCCTTAGCGCATAATGGTAATATTGTGAATGCATCTATCTTGCGGGAAGCTCTTCAGCGTGAAGGCGCCATTTTTCAAGGTACAAATGACACTGAAATATTACTTCATCTATTAGCTAGAAACCCTTCAAAACACTTAATGACGGCGCTAAAAGAAAGTCTGCAAGATTTAACGGGCGCCTACAGTTTAGTTATTTTAGCGCATGATCGATTGATTGCCGCGCGTGATCCATTGGGATTTAGACCCCTCGTCTTAGGTCAGATTAAAAAATCAATGAGCATTAGTTACGTGGTTACCAGTGAAACGTGCGCGCTTGATTTAATTGGGGCCACGTACGTACGCGAAATTGAGCCCGGTGAGATTTTAGAAATTTCTTCGGAAGGTCTAATTAGTACAAAGTTACCAACAGCTATTACCGTTAGCCCAAGAAAATCAGCCCAGTGCGTATTCGAACATGTCTATTTCTCGCGGCCCGATTCAGTGGTTTTCGGAAAATCCGTTTACAATTCTAGAAAAATGTTTGGCGAGCAGTTAGCGCTTGAATCACCGGTCGACGCTGACATAGTTATTCCGGTGCCCGATAGCGGCGTGCCTTCGGCGATTGGGTATTCGCAAAAAAGTGGAATTCCTTTCGAGTTCGGAATTATTCGCAACCACTATATTGGACGTACGTTTATTCAACCAGGTCAAAGTGTACGCGACATCGGCGTTAAAATTAAATTGAACCCGCAGCCCGAGGTTTTAAAAGGCAAACGCGTGATCGTAATCGACGATTCTCTGGTGCGCGGAACCACCAGCCAAAACATTATTCGCCTCATCAGACAAGCGGGCGCAAGTGAAGTGCATTTAAGAATTGCTTCACCGCCGACCACAGGTCCTTGTTACTACGGCGTGGATACGCCCCAGAAAAGCCAATTGATCGCCTCGCATCAAAGTTTAGAAGATATTCGTCAGTTTATTGGGGCAGATACGCTTGCTTATTTAAGTGATGCCGGAATGTGGAAGGCGCTTAAGAGTGGTCCTGAAACTTTTTGCGCAGCTTGTTTTAACGGTGATTATCCGACAAGCTTAAAGGGTGTCGAAATTAAAAAAACCCAAGAATTCAGCCCGACCAAAGCTTACTAATTCAAATAGAAGATCTTTTATAAGTCCGTTACAAAAAGGTGATATCATTGAAATCATTGCGCCCGGATCGGGTGCTCCGTTAGAAAATTTAGAAGCTGGGGCTAAGACCCTGCGCAATTGGGGTTACCAGGTTATTTATGATCCGCAAATTTTAAAGCCAAACATATACCTTTCTAATTCAGACGATTACCGCTTTCAGGCTTTTAAGAAGGCCATGACGAATGAAGAATCTAAAGCCGTATGGTGTCTGCGCGGCGGGTATGGTTCTATTCGTCTATTGCCTGCCGTTCAAAAAATGGCCATACCAAAAACAAAAAAATTATTAATTGGATTTAGTGATATTTGTTCATTGCACGCGGTGATCAATCAAAAATGGAAGTGGCCAAGCCTGCATGCATCGCTGATTGATCGATTGGCCTTTGATAAACTGTCAGTCGAAAATCAAAAGGAACTTAAGCAAAGTCTGACCCAGTTTGATTTTAAAAATGAATTTAATCAATTGGTTCCGATGAACGCGGCAGCAAAAAAAAATAAAAAAATTACTTCCAGCATCGTCGGTGGAAATTTAGTTGTAGTGGTTTCTACTTTAGGAACGCCCTCGCAATTGGTGACCAAAAATAAAATAATCTTATTAGAAGAAATCGGTGAACGCGGTTACCGGGTCGATCGGTGTTTGCAACAAATGAAACAAGCTGGCCTTTTTGACCAAGCGGCCGCCGTGGTCCTTGGTGATTTTTTAACGGGGCACGAGGCTGACGGCAAAAATCACGTGAAATACACCGTCGATGAATTTTTTAAAAATTTAAAAATTCCGGCCTTTACTGGGCTAGAGACCGGCCACGGTGAAATTCAACGACCCTTGTTTTTTGGTACGCGCGCAGTGCTAACTTGCGGTGTGAAACCCCAGATGGTAGTCTATTCAGAATATGAAATACACAAGCCAAGAAAATAAACTGATCGAAAAAATTAAGGCCGCCATTCCGGATGTAACTCCGGGCGTGACGGCGCGAGCCTATTATATGGGTCGCCTAGTTTGTGATATTAGCGTTGGTCAAACTTATCCCTATTACGATTTAGCTTCGATGACTAAAATAATTTTTACTCAGCAAGCAATGATGGAAGCTTTTGATCAAGGTCGCTGGCAATTAAATACTAAAGTAAAAGATGTCTTACCGGATTTTAAACACGACGATATTTTAATTACCGAATTATTAACTCACACCTCGGGCCTTGAATGGTGGCTGCCATTTTACCAATCTATTGATTTAGATAAAAATTGGGAAAAGAAACGTCCTTGGATTTTTCAGCAAATTAATAACTCTAAGATTAATAAAACCGGAAAATCCGTTTATTCGGATTTAGGATTTATTTTATTGGGATTTATTTTAGAAAAACTCAGCGATAAAAATTTACATGAAGTTTGGCTGGGTATCAAAGAACGTTACTATCCAACGACGACGTTGGGCTTTCACTTAGAAAATAAAACTGATCTTCCCTTGAATCAATTTGCACCGACCGAAGATTGCACATGGCGAAAAAAAATTCTGCGCGGACAAGTGCACGATGAAAATACTTATAGCTTTGGCGGAATCGCAACTCATTCAGGGCTTTTTGGAAGTATTGAAGACGTGTCGGCGTTTGGGTTAAATGTTCGGTCACAACTACAAGGTATTGCCCGCTATTCGGTTCGACAAAAAACCGCGCAATTATTTGCACAAAGAGCGGTACCAAGCGAAATAGGCGATTGGGCCTTGGGTTACATGATGCCATCAATTGAAAACCCTAGTTGCGGGCCGCATTTTTCAGTTTTATCGATTGGGCATACGGGTTTTACCGGAACTTCTTTTTGGTATGATCCGCGCAATGACTTGCTAGTTTTGATCTTAAGTAATCGCGTACATTATGGCCGCGATAATAAAGGATTCATTGCGCTAAGACCGAAAATCCATACGTGGATCTTTGAAACATTGAAAAGGACGGTCTAATGCCGCAAGCGTCGCTTAAAAATTTGAAATCGGGCAGTCACATTCATTTGATGGGCATTTGCGGAACCGCTATGGCCTCACTGGCCGGACTACTTAAAGATCGTGGTTACAAAGTGACGGGCAGTGATTCAAATCCGTATCCGCCGATGTCGACGCAGCTTGAAAGCTTAGGCATTCAAATTCAAAAACCTTACCGCAAAGAAAATTTAGACTCTAAACCTGATTTTGTAATTGTCGGAAATGTTATTTCTGCCAGTAACGAAGAAGCGCAAGCGATGGTCAATTTAAATTTACCATTTTGTTCACTGCCGCAAGCTATGGGCGAAGTCATCATCGCCCAGCGCGATTCGTTCGTTATCGCCGGTACGCACGGAAAAACCACGACGACCTCACTATTAAGTTGGGTGGCAGAAAATTGTGGGTTGCAGCCAGGATTTCTAATTGGGGGCATTCCAAAAAATTTCTCGCAAAGTTTTAAAAATCCAAATGCAAATACTTTTGTGATCGAAGGCGATGAATACGATACCGCTTATTTCGATAAGGTTCCAAAATTTATTCATTATAAGCCAAAAAATGTTGTCTTAACGTCAGTCGAATTTGACCACGCCGATATTTACAAAGATTTTGCCGCGGTCAAGGCCGCCTTTTACATGCTGATGAAATTAATTCCGGCCGCTGGCTCGCTGGTCTATTGGGGTGATGATGTCAACGTAAGTGAAATTGCAAGTACGGCAAAAATTAAAAATAAATTTTCATACGGCCTTAAAGAAACAAATGATTTTTATGCGCAAATTGAACCTTCGCAAGGCACTAAAAGTGTTTTCACCGTATACTTTAAAAAAGAAAAAGTATCTCAATTCAAAACCGAAATGACGGGTTCATTCAATATACTTAATGCGACGGCGGTGGTCGCTCAGGCCGTCATTCAAAAGTGGAATTTAGAATCGGTCAAAAAAGCACTGGAGTCTTTTTCAGGAGTTAAGCGGCGGCAAGAAATTTTAGGCGAGCCGGGTGGCGTTTTACTCATCGAAGATTTCGCGCATCATCCAACGGCGGTTAAAGAAACTATTAAGGCGATTCAAGCTAAGTACAAAGATAAAAAAGTTTTTTCCGTTTTTGAACCTAGATCGGCTACTTCGCGCCGGAAGGTTTTTCAAAAAGATTACGTCGAAGCTTTTAAAGACGCGCACGAAATTTTAATTGCGCAAGCTTTCGATCAAGGAAAAATAACCGAAGACGATCGCTTTTCGTCAGATGAATTAATTGCTGACCTGGTTAATTTAGGAAAATCAGCGAAGCTGTATAAAAGTGCCGACGAGATCGTCAGTGATCTAAATGCTAAGACAAAAAAGGGCGATTTAATTTTAATCATGAGTAACGGCGGCTTCGATGGAATTTACCAAAAACTGATTAAAACCCTCGAACAGCGTGGCTAAATAAGTCTTTTGCCTTTTTTATGCCCAATTACGCCTCAGAGCATTGTGTTATAACCGATGCTTCCGCACTAAATATTTGAAACCCGTGAAGTCTATAAATACAAGTAGTCTATGGCGAAAAAGACCGGCGAACTGACCCCGCTGATGAAGCAATACTGGGATATTAAAACTCTGCACCAAGATAAAATTCTATTATTTCGGATGGGCGATTTTTACGAATTGTTCTACGATGATGCCGTGAAAGCTTCGCCGCTTTTAGGAATTACATTAACCCAAAGAAATAAAAAATCCGATGATCAAACCCCGATGTGCGGTTTCCCGCACCATGCGGTGGCGGGGCCCATTAATAAGTTATTGGCGGCCGGGCTAAAAGTCGCGCTTTGCGATCAGATCGAAGACCCCGCCTTAGCGAAGGGCCTAGTTAAACGCGCCGTTACGCGCATTCTTACGCCAGGTATGGTTTACGATAGCGCGACACTTGATCAAACGAAGGCGCATTACTTATGTAGCCTTGACGCTGAAACAATTAGTTTTATTGATACGACCACCGGGGAATGTTTTTACTTTAAAACATCTAAGCTAGATGAAAAAATAAAATTGCTAGACGTTTTGCCGGTTGTTGAGATTGTGGTCGCCGACAAGACCTTCGCTTGGGTGCAAGCATTAGCAGAACGCTTCGTCATTTCTGAATTTAAAACTCAGAAAAATAACTCGCAAGATTTATTAAAAACATATGTGACCGAACTATCTAATCAAGAGTTGCTACAAATTTTGCGCCCCTTTGAAGAGCGCGAATTTGAGCATCGTTTACACTTATCGCAAACAACATTGCGCCACCTTGAAGTGTTTGCAAATAACCGCGGTGAGGCGAATGGCTCGCTTTACCAAGCCATCAATCGCACGAAAACTTCTTCGGGCGCGCGCTTACTACGGGCCTGGATGAGTTTTCCGCTCAGAAATAAAAAGCAAATCGAAAATCGCTATGATCAAATTCACCAATTTCGTGAGCATATGCTTGAACTAAAAAAAGTTCGTGAAACTTTAGCCATTATGGGCGATATCGAAAGACGCCTGGGTAAAATTTCGCAGCCGCCGTGCCACGGCCGCGACTTAATCGCCTTATCCGACGCGGTCGAAGCCGGTTTGCAGTCACTTCATTTTTGCGAGCGGTTTTTTAATATCTCTTCACCAGAAGCCCTCAAACGGTCTAGCCTGCTCGCGCAAAAAATTAAAGCGCGTATCAATGAAGATGCGCCCCTAAGTGTAAAGCAAGGCCACGTAATTAAAAAAGGTTTTTCCGCTGAACTTGATGAATTAATTGAAATTTCAACCAATGCGCACTCACTAGTGGCAAGGTTAGAGCAGCGTGAAAAAGATAGTACCGGAATTACTTCCTTAAAAATCCGCTATAATAATGTTTTCGGATATTACATTGAAATTACTAATTCACATAAAGCTAAAGCACCAGCGCACTACCAGCGTAAACAAACTTTAGCGAACGCCGAACGCTTTTGCACGGACGAATTAATTGAGCTCGAAAAGAAAGTTTTATCGGCGCAAGTGAAACGTTTTGATTTAGAATTTTCGCTATTTGACGAGCTTAGAAAAGAAATTCTTAGCGAAGCAACTTGTTTATTAACGCTCGCTTCAATTTGCAGCGAGCTCGATGTGATTTCATCATTAGCGTGGTTAAGTTTAGAAGAAAGTTACTGCCGCCCAGAATTAACTGAAACCAGACATCTAGAATTAGTCAGCTCAAGGCATCCCGTCGTTGAACAGTTCAGCCGCGGAAAATTTATTGCCAATACCATTTCGCTGAAAGCGCAAGAGTGCTTGCTGATTACGGGGCCAAACATGGCCGGCAAGTCGACGTTGATGCGACAAGCTGCGCTGATCGCCATGCTTGCGCAAATGGGAAGTTTTGTTCCAGCTGAAAAAGCAAAGTTGCCAATCTACGACGCCATTTTCACGCGCATCGGGGCTAGCGATCAACTGTCTGAGGGCTTGTCTACATTTATGGTAGAAATGACCGAGACCGCGCAGATGCTTCAGGCCGCAACGCAAGACAGTCTTTTAATTCTAGATGAAGTTGGGCGCGGCACTGCGACGTTCGACGGAATGTGTTTAGCGCAATCAATTTTAGAGTATATTTTAAATACTTTAGGAAATCATGTTTTTTTCGCCACTCACTATCACGAGCTAACTGATTTAGAAAAAACTTTTGCGCAGATTAAAAACGCGCACATGAAGGTTATCGATCATAAAAATGCCACGATTGAATTTTTACATATTTTGACGGAAGGGTCAGCTGGTCAAAGTTACGGAATTAAAGTTGCTGAATTGGCGGGTTTACCGACGGCCGTCACCGTACGCGCCGAAAGCTTGCTGCAGAAATTAGAAACCGCAAACAGCGAAGCCAAGAAAAAATCAGAGGCCGTACTAAGAATCTCAAATACGCATAAGCAAATGTCTTTATTTGATCAGGCCGAAGAGCAAAGAAAGAACGCGCTGGTAGAAGATCTAAGGAATTTCTGTATTCAAAAATCTTCGCCGCTGCAGGCGCTTAATTTAATTGCCACTTGGAAAGTGAAGTTAAATTAATTTATTTTTTAGAATGGGTTGGGCTTTTAGGATCTAATGAGCCCGCCTGGTTCCCTGTATGCTCACGCCAGTTATATTCAGCACCTTTGATGATGCGGTTATTCCAGTCGTCCCATTTGCGCTTGGGAAGCTTGTGCAAAACGCCACCCTTGTCGTCGAAAATATCTGGGTCTTTACCGAACATGAATTCACCGAGTCGTTTTAATAAGCTCATACGTCTACAATAACTACATTTTTGGATTAGCGCAAATATCAATAATATCTAAGCCTTTTTCTTCGCCCGGATAAGTTCCGCCGGTTAACTGCTGATAGCACTCTTTAGCGGCTAATTTAAACGCATCTTCTTTAGTGGTAGCGGATTTTTGAATCGGAGTTTTTATCGACTTAAACGTAAAGTTAAACGATTTCGCCGGTACTGCCGCCCAAGCTTGAGTCGTTACCAAAAGTGCTAAGATTAATGTTGTTTTCATAAAGCCTCCGTTTGTTACTACTATCTATTGCAAACAGAAAGGCTAGTTATGCCAGCTATCTCTGAATAAGACATGGTAACCAATTGAAATAACTGCTTAAAAGTTGTCTCATTTCGAGGGGGTGAAACCTTTTTAAAAGTGACTATTAATGTTAGTCGGCCGTGTCAACTTGATCCGTCGTGTTGTAGCCAAAGCTCGGGTTTTTTTACTAGTCTTGTGCCTCAACAACCGGGGAGGGGCTGATGAGACAAGTAGTAGCTTTAATGGCAGTGTTTTTAGCGGTGCAATTAGCGAGTTCTTTGGCAAGTTCTAAGGTGCTGTTAATCAGCGATGTCGATGACACTTTAAAAGTTTCGCACGTATTATACACCACCGATATGCTAGCGCGCGCGACTGACTTTAAAACACCATTTGCCGGAATGTCGCAGTTATATCAGTTAATTATTAATTCTGACCCCGCTAACGTTGTGGTTTATATTTCGAATGCCCAAGAATCAATTTTAGGCTCACCCATCATGCGGCAATCGCACGAGCGTTTTCTAGCTTACAATCAATTTCCAAAAGGAGAATTAATTTTAAAGCAAAATGCGTCTATCGCAGAGAATAAATTAACAAAAATTCGTCAGCAGTTAATCAAAGAAAAGCCTGATCAAGTTATATTTGTGGGCGACAACGGCGAAAGCGATGCTGAAATTTACCATCAAATTACCCTTGAAAATAAGAATTCAAATATTTATTTTACCACTTTCATTCATCAGCTTTATTCAGCGAAGAGTTCAAAACTTTTCGGCGAACAAGGAAAGCGCCTGGCGCCAGAGCAGATTGGCTTTGTGACCCCGGTTGAAGTGGCGCTTGAATTACAGCGTGAAAATATACTCAGCCAACAAAGTGTAGCGTGGATGATTCAAAATATCGCGGGCCTGATCGCTAGCGAACCGCGCTTCAAAACCGACTCGGGCCGGCCGCTGACTTTTCCGACCTATGTTAATTGCCGAGATTTCACCTGGCGGTGGGATGTAACGACCGAACTGCAACCCTTGGTGCAAAAACTAAAACAACGATGCAACTAAATGTTATTTTACCGGGTATTTATAAAAACTTTTTAAATGCTTCGGTTTTAAAATTAAGCGTCGTGGAAACTAAAGCAACGTGTGATAATTGCTTGCGGTCACGTGACAAACGTTTTTCATACACTTACCAGTCACATTTAAAGTGCTGCACGTTTCATCCCTACATTCCTAATTTTGCGGTCGGGGCCTTATTAACTGAAAATTTAGCTAGCCCCGGCTTAGAAAAATTAAAACAAAAAATTAATTCCCGCGAGTTTGCTTTTCCGGTTGGAGTCATAGCGCCCTTTGAATACCAGTTTAAATTTCTGGCCAAAGAAGAAAGTGATTTTGGCAATGACGCTGATCTCTTGTGCCCCTACTACGACATCGATAAAAACAAGTGCTCGGTCTGGCAATATCGTGGGGTCGTGTGCACTTCGTTCTACTGCCGCAGTGATTACGGTCAAGATGGCCTTAAATTTTGGGCGGTGCTAAGTGATTACTTAAGTTACGTCGAAATGGCGCTGGCGGAAGAGTGTTTGGTACAACTTGATTTTTCTCCGCGAGATTTATCTGATCAATTGCTCTATTTAAATAAACTTGATTTCGAATCGAGCGAGGCCGTACAAAAAACGCTGGCGGTTGAAGTGGATAAAAAGCTTTGGAATGGATACGAAAACAAAATTGAGTTCTACCAGAAATGTTTTGCAATTATTCAAAAACTAGATAGAAATCAATTTAAAGAGATTATTGGCTCGCAAGGAATTGAGCTAGAAAAAGAAGTCATCGATTATGCCAAACGACGCTAGTATCTTAAGTAAAATTGAATCCCTAAAAAAACAATTTGCGGCGTGCACCACTTGGGAAAAGAAATACGAAAAAATAATTGAACTCGGAAAACATTGGCCGGGGCTTACTGATGACCTTAAAGTTGAAGACTTAAAAGTAAAAGGCTGCCAGTCTCAAGTTTGGATCAAGGCCGAGATGACACCCGAAAAAAAAGTAGTGTTTAAAGGCGACAGTGATGCATTACTTGTTAAGGGCTTAGTCGCTTTGGTCTTAACGGTCTATTCAAATGAAGCGCCAGACACTATTTTAAAAACCGAACCCAATTTTTTAAAAGACATCGGTTTTGACTCGGGGCTTAGCCCCAGCCGGTCTAATGGTCTTTATTCTATGATTAAACAAATAAAATACTATGCAACTGCATTTCAGTATTTACTTTCTAAATAAATTCTTTGTATCATGAACTCTATGACGCAACTTAAAAATGCTTATGTAAAATTGGGGTTCATTATTTTAATTTTAAGCGCAAGCATTTCGGCGTCGGCAAAGATTCGAATGCGTAAGGTGAAAGAGGCTCCAAAGGTTTGTGGATTTATGACCGAAGATAAGTTACTAAGCCGGCCCGACAAAATTGTTTATTCGACGGAACGCTACAGCTTAATAATCGAAGAATCGGTTACGCTAGTTAAAGACAAGGGCGAAAAAATATGCGAATGGCCTTTAGAAGAATGGAAACTGTCGGCGCCTCTTAAAAACTTTCAGTTTTATATTGATGAGTATAAAGAAATTCTCTACCCATTCGCTAAAAAAGACGATGGGCTTACTTTCACGATGCAGGTTAGGCTAACCGATTGTCGTTTAACCGACAAAAATACCAAAGACAGCTTTGAAAAGCCTGCTTGCGATAGGCCTAAAAAAGTGTCTCGAAATAAGAAAAAGAAGGCCGCCACAAAGCCCGTCAAAAAGCCCTAAAATAATTCTTGTAAGCTTTCAGAATTATTGTCGTTTTAAGGCCCCGACCAGTTAAAGGTTTAGTGAGCGTCTAACGATAAGTCGGTATGGGAACAAAGCTTAATACAAAGAAAATAGTCTTAATCAGCATCGTTTTAAGTGGCTTCATGATTTTAGGTTTATTTCAAAATTGCAGCTCGACCGGGCCTAAAAAATTCACCATTAAAAAAGTTCCATCCCAGTTAACGGTGCCGGCCCCTTCAGAACAAGGTCCCGCAGACCGCGCTCCGGCTAATACAAATTTCAATGATATGATTCAAGCTAACGAGCGCGAAATCGCCCGAACTCGGCGATCAATTGATGCCGACCTTAATAAAGCGGGCGGCGGATCACGTGGCTTGGCGACAAAAGAGGAAGCCGAAAGTGAGGCCGCCGAGACGGTCATGATTGAAACTAATGACAAGATAAAACTAAAACTTCGAGCAAAGCGAGTGCGTCCAAAAAAGAAGTAATCGCAAGAAGTAAACACGATAATATTAGATCGTTGCAAAAACTTTCGAAGTATCGTCCAGGTCATCAAGTGCATTTAAAAATTCTTCAACTTCTTTTGTCTGCGCTTCATTAATATCTGTAATATTTGTGGCCTTGAATGATGGTGATGAACCGGTAATTTTCCAGCCCCGTCCCACTAGAGCTTTACCAACTGAATCTAAATTTTCTACCGCACAAAAAAATTGGCAACTGCCGTCGTCATTTTTAAGAACGTCATCAGCCCCAGCTTCGATCGCCTCTTCATCAAGATCAAATGCGCCGGCCTTAGTGGCTTCAATCTCGCCAACGCGTGCAAACATCCATGCGACGCTGTTAGTTTCTCCTAGAGTACCGCCGTGTTTTTTAAAAGCGCTTCGCATTTCGGGCGCGGTTCGGTGCTTGTTGTCGGTTTGGCACTCGACGATCACGCCTACGCCGTGGGGTCCGTAGCCTTCGTAAGTTAACTCTTCAATAATTTTACCATCATCTAATAAACCGGCACCCTTCTTAATGGCCCGATCAATCGTATCGTTCGGGCAAGAAACCTTCTTCGCGGCCTCAACGGCCATTCGCAGGCGCGCATTTAATGAGGGGTCAGGTCCACCCATTTTGGCCGAGACCGAGATCTCGCGGGCTAGTTTTGTAAAGAGCATTCCTTTTTTTTGAGCGTTTTCGGTTTTACCGGCCGCTTTCCATGATTTTCCCATTTAAATAAACTAGCGATTTAAGGTTTATTTGTCTAGCCCCACTCAATTGTGCTAAAAGTAATCTCATGTGGGCCTTTGAGATTGAAAATATTTTTGAAAAATTAAAAACGATTCGTCACTGTGGTAACGAGGTTTTTAATTTGAAACATAAAGTGCATGTGCCCGATCTGCCCGCGCGCGATGCGCTCGTACTAGAATTTAAAGCTCATCCCGTGAAAAAGGGCTTTTCGTCGCTTGAGGGGCAAGCTCGTATGCTACATGACTTAGCAAGTATTGAGCTGCAAGCCATGGAGTTGGGGTTACGCACATTGGTGGAATTTCCAGAAGCACCCGAGGCTTTTAGGCACCAACTTTGGGCGGTGACCTTATCTGAATCAGAGCATTTAGAAATGTGCCTGACTGAAATTGAAAATTTAGGCTTTAAGTGGGGTGACTGGCCGATTAACTGCGGGCTGTGGCAAACAGTCAGTCAAAATGATTCACTTCTTGATCGAGTGCTGATCGTGCACCGTTACTTAGAGGGCAGCGGGCTTGACGCCGGTGACACGTTGATTCGCCGGCTTGCGGGCGTAAATGCCGGCGCGGTCCGCAATGCCGTGCAAATTATTAACGATGAAGAAATTGGCCACGTGCTTTTTGGTTCGAAGTGGTTTGAGAAACTTTGTCTCGCGCAAAATTTAGATCCCGTCGATGATTTCGAATCGCGCATGAATCGCTTACGCGTAATTTTACCTAAACGGGTAGCCCCGGTGAACCAAGCGCTGCGGCTTAAAGCCGGTTTTACAATCAAAGAAATTTCGTACTTAGAAAAACTGCGCGAATCATTTTTAGAAAAAGAAAGCGTTTGGCTAAAGTAAAAAAACTGCCGCTGCTAAATTGGTAAACGAACTAAAAATGTAGATCCTTCTGCAAGCTTACTGGTTACTAATATGGAGCCGCCGTGGGCTTCAATTATATTTTTGGAAATAAATAAACCGAGGCCTAAGCCAGAAATCTCATTCGCCGAAATAGCTCGTTCGAAACGATTGAAAATTCGTAATTGATCTTCTGTCTTTATTCCTAAGCCCTGATCAGACACTCGAATCTCGGCAAATCGAGGCGCAGCCTTGACGCTGACCTCGACCGGTTTATTGCGGCCATACTTAAACGCATTGTTAATAAGGTGACCCGTCACTTTTGCAACTAAGCGCTGATCACAGTTAACCGAAATATCTTCTTTTAAATAATTTAGTTTAACCCCGGCACTGGCAAAAGTTGTGGTCTCCTCGTCGACGACCTGTTTAACAAGCTCGCCCAAATTAACCGTTTGGATTTTTAAAATTCGCGCATTTGAATTTATTTGTGAAACGTCGATCATGTCTTCAATCAGTCGCAGCAGCCCGCGAACCTGGCGTTCGGTCATTTCAAAAATGGTTTTTAAGCGCTCAATCGAAAATAGTTTTTGGTGGGCGGCATCTTCAAGCTGCATATTTATTAATTGGCTTTGCAAACTCAGGGACGTTACCGGCGTTTTTAATTCGTGCGAAGCAATTGATAAAAATTGGTCGCGCGCACGCACGGCTTCTTCGGCCAATAATCTGGCCTGCATCTCTTGCTTAAGTGATTGATCAACTTTTTGTTCAAAAATATAAAGAGCTTTTGCTGACGATAACACAACGAAGGCCACAAGTACGGTACTACCCATTAGCTGTAATAGGGTCGAAAAATCTTTATCATACAGCTGGTACTGCCAGCCCAGCTGAACGATCCATCTTACTAGGGGAGGAACCAAAATCACCGCCAGTAAAAGTTTTCGGGCAATAACGGCCGTCGTTGAAGCCGAAGTGAAGGCTTTGGCAAATCCTCGGTTCGACCGCGAAAAAATTGTGCCTACGGTTAGAAATATAAATCCCACCGCCGTGTGCAATGCCATTTGGGTGTAAAAGGCCGCGCCAAATACGTAAGTTGAACCGGTGATGTAACCAATCAGGGCTTGAAAAGCCGAAAAGAAAACTAAAATAATTAAAAACTGCGAACCATATTCAAAACGCCGTCGCGGTAAATTTCCTAATACGAAAGCCAAAGTTAGAAATATAAAGCTTAAGGCCGTAATCGGAGCTAATCGACCCGGAGGAAAGCGACCATGCGTACCGTCTAAATCATTAAATAAAAATTCATCGATTGAAAAATTAACTGAAAATAAATATTCACTTAACGTTAATAGTGAAATCACGGCCGTAAAGGCGCACAGAAAAAAACCTAAGATGCGAATAGCTTGAGTTTGGGTTTCATTACGAAACAAAATTAAAACGGTGGCCATCGTGATTAATAGCATCGCCGTATTGGCTTTCATGGTAATCGATCCCGGAACGACTGATTTTAAAGTGACAATATCGAAGGACCAGCCTAATAAAACGATACTGCCGATCATAATCACGGCCCCAGCAAAGCCAACGGTCCACCTAGTTGACATTAATATCTCGCAGCCTTGCAGAATTCCGCCGCGGTTTTGATCAAAGTTTTTTGACTAACTGGTTTTCCTAAAATTGGTCGATCAACGGGTAAGTCGTGGATTGCGGCTGAACAAATAATAACGGGAATATTGACTAACTTAGGATCTTTCGACAATTCTTTAAGACACTGCCACCCATCCATAACGGGCATCATAAGATCTAACAAAATTAAATTGGGCAGCGTTTTCATACTGCGTAAAAGATCTAACGCCTCTTGACCGTTTCCGGCTAATTCCACCGTGAAGCCTGCGTAATTCAGGCACTGCTTATATACACTTCGAAGATCGCTGTTATCTTCGACAATTAATATATAGGATTCAACGGTTGGATCGATCTTAAACCTCCGGTTAAATTTAAATCAAAAAAAGAGCTATTCTATAATTGAACCACAAATTTTGGTAATTTCTAGTAAAATCTATATTTCTTCATTTGCATTTAAAAATCGCCAGCGCCCTTCGGGTAGCTCACCCAAAGCCAGTTTTCCAACGCGAACGCGTTTGAGCCCCCGCACGGTCAGGCCCACCAATTCGCACATGCGGCGAATTTGGCGTTTTTTTCCTTCACGTAAAACAAAACGCAATTGATCATCATTAATCCATTCGACATGTGCGGAGCGTAATTTTTCTCCGTCCAATTCTAAGCCGTGATTGAGTAACTTTAAATTTTGCTCAGATAACTTTCCCTCAACGCGCACTAAATACTCTTTTTCAATATCTGAATTTTCACCAATAATTTTTTTTGCCAATCGACCGTCTTGTGAAAAAATAAGTAAGCCCTGTGAATCGATATCAAGACGACCAATGACCGCAATACCGACCAAGTCTCCGCGCTGTAAAACGCGTTGTTGACCATACTGATTGCGGTCATTCACTAGGCGTATAGCCGGATCATAGCCAGGTTCAGGCTGGCCCGAGACGTAGCCAATTGGTTTATTCAAAATAATTGTAACTAAACTTTTTTGATTTCGCATGGCTTCGGCTTCTAAAGTAATACTGACATCCGGTAAAACTTTGGTACCGAGCTCGTTCACAATAACGCCATTCACCCGCACGAGGCCTTGCGCAATGTATTCATCGGCTTCGCGGCGTGAACAAATTCCGCGTTCTGACATTAATTTTGAAAGTCTTAAGGGTTGGTCGCTCATTTTATATTTATCCCACCATCAATGTGAAGAATTGAACCTGTGGTCCAACGTGAAAAAGCCGATCCAAGAAAGTAGGCCGCTTCAGATATGTCCTCGGGCGTGCCCAAAGATTTTAGCAATTGCAGATCAAGCAGACCGGCCGTTGCTTTCACTTTCTCTTCCTTACCTAACCGATAAAAATCATGAATGGGAGTATCAACGATGCCTGGGCAAATGCAATTGGCGCGAATGTTATTGCCTCCGCCTTCTTGCGCAAGGCTGAGCGTCCAATTAATGAGCGCTGCCTTTATGGCGGAATATGCCGATGTTTGCGGCGCTGGCTTAATTCCTAAGGTCGAAGCAATGTTAATAATACTGCCAGATTTGTGTTTTAAAAAAAGCGGCCAAATAATTTGAGTTAACTGAACGGCTGACAAAAGATTGACTTGAAATTGTTCGGTCCAAATTTCAATTGAGGTCTCTATAAAGGCTTCACGATGAAAAACCCCGGCGTTATTAACTAAAACTGAAACGGGTGAAAGCTCTTTTAGACAATTTAATAAGGACGACGAATGTTCGCTGATTGTTTTTAAATCAAAAGCTAAATGCAAGGCCTTTGCGCCGATGCATTTAGCTTTCACCGCGCTTAGTTTATTTTCATCACGGCCCAACAGCAGAATGTCATAGCCTTCGCGTGAAAATTTTTGGGCGATTGCGGCTCCGATTCCCGAGCTTGCGCCCGAAATCACGACCGTTTCGTTTTTTCTTATCATTAACGAGCCTGGTCCATTTCTATTTTAGCAATTGTTTGCAATTGCATATTAGAAGTTCCCTCGTAAATTTGACCAATCTTAGCATCGCGCCAAAATTTTTCGACCGGATATTCTTTCGTAAAGCCGTTGCCGCCAAATAAATCTATGGCCATTGAAGTGATTTTTTCGGCGACTTTAGATGAATAATATTTTGCCATGGCCGCGGATTCAATAAAATCTTGACCGGCATCTTTCAAGCGGGCGGCATTGTAAACCATCAGGCGGGCGGCTTCGAGTTCAATGCGCATTTGTGCAATTTGAAACTGCACCCCTTGAAATTGACCAATTGCCTTACCAAATTGTTCGCGGCTTTTTATATAGTTGAGCGAGGCCTCGTAAGCCCCTTGCGCGATACCCACCATCTGCGCCCCAATTCCGATACGACCTTCATTCAAAGTTTCAATGGCGATCTTATAGCCTTTACCGACTTCGCCTAAAACATTCATCTCGGGCACTTCGCAGTTTTCGAAAATTAATTCGCAGGTTGAGCTTGCGCGAATTCCTAATTTGTCTTCTTTTTTTCCGACGGTAAAACCTTTAAATTCTTTTTCGACGATAAAGGCCGTGATCCCCTTATAACCTTTTGAGATATCCATATTCGCAAATACAATAAAGAAACTAGCCTCTTTACCGTTGGTGATCCAAAGCTTATTGCCGTTCAAAATCCATTTGCCATCTTTTTTTTCGGCCCGGCATTTCAAAGCAAAGGCGTCGGAGCCCGATGATGATTCAGATAAACAGTAAGCACCCACCCATTCGCGCGCTAAACGGGGTAAGTATTTTTCTTTTAGCCCAGCGCTGCCGTAACGAATGATTGCGTTCGTGACAAGCGTGTTCTGCACGTCACACAAAACCGAAACCGAACCATCGACGCGACCCAATTCTTCAATCGCAATGCAGGCCATGGTAAACGTCGTACCCGCACCACCGAACTGCTCGGGCGATTCAATTCCCATGAGGCCCATCTCGAAAAGTTTGGTGACGATCTCGGGCCGCATCTGGGCTTTTTCATCCATCTCGGTCACGTGCGGTTTAATTTCGGCTTCGGCAAACGCGCGAACGGCATCACGAAAGGCAATCTCATCATCTGACCACATTGTTAAAGCGGGACGGGCATTTTCAACACTCATCGAAGATCTCCTTTTAGACTAAATATTCAGATTAAATTACCGTCTTAAAGTAAGCGCTTAGCTATTTTTATTCAAGTGACCTTTTGCGTTAGCTTCAATGGTAATATGACTAGACCACAGGCAAAGTTCTGCTCGACAGGGGTCGGGAATTTGGTAAATTAAGAGCTATGGATATAGTTGAAATTGGCGGCAAGTTGGCTTTATTTTTTGTACCGTTTTTATTTGCCCTTTGCTTTCACGAGTACGCGCACGGTTTGGTGGCCAAGTGGCGAGGTGACAGCACCGCCGAGCGCTTAGGCCGGCTTACTTTAAATCCGCTGGCGCACGCCGATTTAGTGGGAACTTTTATTTTGCCGATTAGTGCCATCGTTTTTGGAATTCCCATTTTTTTTGGCTGGGCCAAACCCGTACCCGTTGATCCGCGAAATTTAAAAAACGTTCGAACCGATATGTTTTGGATTGCCTTGGCGGGTCCACTCTCAAATATTTTTTTAGCCGTCGTCTCGACCCTTTTTATGTTTTTAGCTTACCGGTATGGGTTTTTAGGCGGCTACGCTCGTCCCGTTCATACTTTGCTTGAGATGTTTGTACTGACTAATTTATTCTTAGCGGTTTTTAATTTAATTCCGCTTCATCCCCTTGATGGCGGTAAGGTTTTGGCCCGATTTCTGCCGGCGCGGATTAATTATAAGCTCGAGCAGAACGAACAGATGACCGGCCTAATTTTACTGGGCTTAGTGATGACGGGCATGTTAAGCATTTTAAAAGTACCTGTGTTCTTCATGTTCAATTATTTAATGTCATTCTCAGGTGGCGGCGTACTTTAATTTAAACCCGCACAAATAGTACGCAAGCCGTAAGAAAAGTGTTGAATAAGCCATTATCGCTTGTTTCAATCATTTTATGAGTATTCGCGTTCAGCTCCAACAATTTGAAGGTCCCTTAGATCTTCTTCTTTACCTGATTCGTAAAGAAGAGATGGATATTTTTAACATCAATATCGTTGAAATCACGCAGCAGTATTTTGACTATATTAAACTGATGAAAGAATTTGATCTTGAAGTCGCTGGTGATTTTATCGCCATGGCTTCAACGCTGATTCACATTAAGTCTAAAATGCTTTTACCCCAGTACAATGAAAACGGTGAAATCGTTGCTAACGAAGATCCACGTAAAGAGTTAGTACAAAAATTATTAGAATACGAAAAATATAAAGAAGCCGCAAAGGCACTTTACGAGCGACCGCTGCTGAATCGCGATGTTTGGGCACGGGGCCTGCGCGAAAAAATTGAAGTGATTGATGACGAAATTGAATTAGAAGACAATGCGCTTTTTTCATTGATCGGTAGCTACCGTAAAGCGATGAAAATGTTAAATCGCAAAATTCATAAAGTTACGGTAAAGCTGCAATCGATTTCAAGCCGCATCATTGAAATGGGGGCTTTATTGCGCCCGGGCCATTCGATTCGCATGGTTGAACTTTTATCTACGACATTAGAGACGCAAATTGAAAAATCACGCCAGGCCCTGATTACTTTTTTATCTTTACTAGAATTAGGTAAGCTAGGGTTTGTGTCGCTTTATCAAACCGATCTTTACGGTGATATCCATATTCAAACTAATAAAGAGATCGACGGCGACGTACTTTCACGGGTTGAAGAGTACGGAAATATTAATGCCGATGAAGTCACGCAAAAGTTATTTGCCACTTCACAAACTGAATTCGTTGAAGATGACGCAGATGCCGATGTGTCGACAGAATTATTAAACGCCGGCTTAAATAATGAAAATATAACGACCGATGCCGAAGAATTTGTTGAAATCGCCAGTGATGAAGAAATATTAGCGGAAGAATTAAATTTAAATTTGAGCGAAGATGAAAATTTTCCAGAGGAGCAAGTATAATGGCTAAGAATAAAAAAGTCAGCGAATTGATGAGCGCCGTTGAAGCTGAAGCGTCTTTATTTTTAACCGATGACTCTGAAAGTGACAGTTTTATTCCCGAAGTAATTGAAGACGAAACTTTAGAAGCCGCAAGCGAAAACGACGTCAGCGATGGCGAGTCAGATGTCGCGGAAGACGAAGTTATAATGGCTGCGGACGTTGAAGGCACCGAACTAGATGCTTTTGAATCCGCGCAGATTGAAGAACTTATTTTTATCGCCGACGAACATTTAGAAAGTATCGTCGAAAGTATTCTGTTCGCCTCGGATCGGCCGGTCTCTTTAGCATCCATCCAAATGGTCTTCAAAGGCACGAACATCAAGAAAGATAAAATCCGCCGCGCCATTGAAAACTTGGCCGTTGAGTACGCGGGCGGGCGGCGCGGGGTTGTGCTTGAAGAAGTCACCGGTGGCTACCAAGTTAGAACTAAAGTTGATAACATGAATTTCTTAAAGGGCACCGTTAAGACGCGCGCTTTCAAATTATCTGGCCCCGCGCTAGAAACTTTAGCCATCGTGGCTTACAAACAGCCAGTGATAAAATTAGAGATCGATCAAATTCGTGGAGTTGAGTCGGGTCACTTGTTACGCGCGTTGATGGAAAAAGGGTTAGTTAATTTCGAAGGTAAAGCCGAAACTTTACCGGGTAAGCCCATGCAGTACGGTACCACCCGAAGATTTTTAGAAATTTTTGGTTTAAGAAATTTAAAAGAACTTCCAACTTTGTCACAAATTGATGAACTTTTACCAGAGGGTATCGGCGAAGATGAAGAGGCCGATAAGCCCACTTTATCAATGGTAACCGATTCAATGTCAGAAGATGTGCGCACCGTTAGCTATTCACAAGGTGAAGACGAACTTGGGCAAATTGAACAGCAGTTAACATCAATTTCAACTTCATCAGAGTTTTTCGAGCAAGAAAAAAATCGCCAAAAACAAAAACGCGATGAAGAAAAAGCGCAAAATATTCGCGAAGCTCTCGCGGTGGGTGAAGCCGTCCCGAAGCGCGATCAGAATTGGCTTAAAAAGTTCGAAGAAGGATTAACGATGGCAAGTTTAACCATCGTCGAAAATAATGAAGATTCAATGCAAGCCTCGGCCGCCGTTTTAGAAAAACTAGACGATGCGACGGAAGAAGATTCAGACGATGAGGCTCCACATATCGAAGATGAAATTCCATTTTACGATGAAGAAGACGAAGAAGAATCAACCGACGGGCAACTCTAAAATCTGTCTTAATTTGAGACGGATTGATTTAAGATTATTTAACTCACGACCTATATTAAACGAGTTTCTAGGCCGATAACTTGAGAGTGAATCACTATCGAATTGTAGGCCTTATTTTAATTACATTTTTTATAGCCGCGTGCGGAAAACCCGTTGGCAAGTCGCTACTTAGATCGGTCAGTGCGGGTTGCACCGGATTTGATTGCGATACCAATTCAGATTCAAACGGCGAGGCCGACGTATTAAAAATAAGCCCAGACAGTTCGGTCATGGGGTCGAATATCGATGATGGCGACGTAGTTGATATTCAAGGCCAGTGCGTCGATTTGAATAGAAAAAATAATCGCATATTAGTGGAAGTTTTTGCGGGTACAGATGAAACCGTCAATCCGTACATCAGTAATGATAATAACGTCGATTGTTTACAAACCAACAATGCAGTGACCAGCGGAACTGAACCAGTCACCGACTTAAAAATAACTCCTAACTTTGTGACCTTAGCGCCTTCAACGTCCTATCCGTTAGTCGCTTCGGGCGGCGCGGGCGGATTTTTATTTTCTAAACATTCGGGCTTAACCGCCGGCACATCGGTTTTGGGTGCAACGCTTACGATCACGGCGCCCGCCACGCCAGGACTTTCCGTGTATAAAGTTTCTGACGGTACTAATTTCGCTTATACGGTTATTTACACGGTAACCGGCACTTCGCCTGCGGCTCCAAGCCTATCGACGAACCAATGTTTTTGGGTGACAAAAGGCATCGGCCTCGTGGATACATCTTCGGGAACAAATCGAATTTATCCTCAATGTCACGGCGGACGTTTTGGTTTTAGCCTTAAGGTAGGTAAAGCCCAATCTTATACGGCCCGCATGAAATTAAGAACCTTCGACGGCACGGTGGCCGAATCAATTTGGTCATCAGTGCGAATTGATCGCGCGCTAAAAACTCCAATTATTCGTACGGTTTCGTATGATTCAACCAACGTTACAGCTAGCATCAAATCAGAAGCATCAAGATTTAATTTTAATATTCTACATTCTTTAACTAGAACGTTTACGGATACAGTCCAAACGTCAACCGTACCGGCCTCAATTTTTTCGAATGAAATCACGGCGTCAACTGCGCCCGGATCTTCTTTATTTGATTTTAAAGACAGCACGGTGGTTGAAGGTGTTACCTACAATTACACATTAAGTCGCGTTGATATAGCTACGGCTTCGCCGTCACTAGCTAGCTTTTCATCGGTGGTTTCTAGTATTGTGATGCCACGACCCACAATCAGATTTACGTCAGCACCAACTTCCGGAACGTGCTATTTTGCCTTATCCTCATCAAGAAATGCAGCTGCTAGTTATGTTTGGGCCCTTTCTCGTAATTCCGGTTGGACGGGAAATAATAAAGATGCACCGCTGGCTACGGCTGGCGTTTTCGCTTCGTGCAGCGGACCTGGAGCGAGCGTGTGCATGCAAGCCGGGCTCGTTGCGACCGAAACTTATTACTTCGCCGTGCGAGCGCAGTCTGCCACCCCTGAAATCGGTAAGTGGTCGGACGAACTTTCCTGTTTAGTGCCCTAATTTTTTTTGCTAAAATTACTAAAAAGATTCGTCAAAACTAACTTGGCCCGAAATTCCGGTTTGATAAGCGGTTACGCGCTTTTCAAAAAAGTTGGC
>JACMNA010000009.1 GCA_014378765.1 Bdellovibrio sp.
AGTAGCGCAAAGAACACGAACACGACCTGAAAAATAAGCGCGACGAAAATAGCCACTTGGCCTTTCTGGTTTTTGCGCGTGAGTATGAATTTTTTTGGCGGATTTGTGGTTGTGTTCATTGCCTTTCTTATTTTAATAAGATTTCTGAAGCAAACAACAGATCGTTCTGAATACCGACCGATTTACTACTTAGCACGACCTAAGTTGAGACAAAACGTGCTTGTTTACCAGGGCGGTGTTGTCTAAACTGTTAATCACACCGAGGTTAAACATGAGTTCTACGTTGCGCACCCTTTCGCTAGTTACTGTCTTTTTGCTTTTTTCTTTGAATCTTCGCGCCGAAATACTTTTTGAGGGTTATTACAAAGCCAGTCAATTTAAGAAACATATTGGTTTTTTAATTTTACGTCATGAGTTAAATGCGAAAACCAAACAGTTTAAAACCACAAGCTTTATGCGCTTAGGAAAAAACGGTTTTGATATGACCGAGTCTTATCAGGCGGTTTCTGATGCCGGTAAAGATCTTGCGCCCATTAAGTTAAGTTACTTGGCCGTCGAAGGTAAAAACACAACGAAGACGATTGATGTAACATTCAAAAATCAAAAAATGACCGGCACGGCGGTTGAAAATAAAAAGACAACTAAAATTAGCGAGCAGCTGCCGAAAGATGCGTTCTTGTCGTCGGCTTTGTACTATCTGCTACTAAAAAGTAAAGAGGGATTAAAAACAGATTCGAATCGAGATTTTAAAGCCATTACCGAAGAGGGTCCGGCGCTGATGGATGGGCGCATAATGATTGATAAGAAAATGGTTACGCAAGGTTCATTGCAGCTTTTAAAAATTAAAACTAACTTCGCCGGCCCCGAATACGAAAATTTAGTAACAACGCGCGGAGAAGTCATTTCGGCCGTTACGCCATCAACCAGTATTGAAACGCATTTGGTCAGCTCGCCAAATGAAGCGCTTGAAGGAATTAAAGTGGCAGCTGGCACGTTAGAAAAAATATTCGGCGATGTGCCGGCCGGAAAAATAAACGTTTATCATTCAAAATAGTATTTAATAACGATCAGTAAGGATTCAAATGAGCATTCGTGAACTAATCGGCCAGCATATGTTAATCGGCGTTTCGGGCGCAGTGTTAACCCAAGAAGAAAAAAAGTTTATCACCGAAAATAATATTTCCGGCATCGTGCTGTTCGCTAGAAATTGCATCGAGCCGAAACAAATTCGTGATCTTTGCGCCGAAATCCAGTCATTACGTCACAAAATGAAAGATCGCGCGCCTTTATTTATTGGTATCGATATGGAGGGTGGTCGGGTGCTCAGGCTGAAGGCCCCATTCACATCTTGGCCGCCATTAAAAAAGATTGGCGATCTTGATGCCCCGACCGTCGCTTTTCAATTTACGCAGCGAATGGGCGTTGAAATGATGGCCGTCGGAATTAATTTAGACTTTGCTCCGTGTGTAGACGTGTACACGAATCCAAAAAATACGGTCATCGGTGACCGCGCCGTCAGCTCTGATCCGCAACAAGTTGAAAAAATGGCTTCGGCTTTGGTACGTGGTTACATCAAATCGGGTATTCTTTCGTGCGCCAAACATTTTCCGGGTCATGGCCACACGATTATTGATTCGCACGAAGAAATGCCGGTCGAAGAGGCCACGCTAGAGCGTTTGAACGCGGTCGAACTTGTTCCCTTTCGCAAAGCCTTACGCAGTCGAGTTGACATGGTAATGACTTCACATATTTTATTTAAAAATGTAGATCCAAAGTGGCCCGTTACGCTATCAGAAATATTTTTAAAGAAAATGCTACGCAACGAATTAAAATACCGCGGTCTCATTATTACAGACGATCTTGATATGAAAGCGATGGCGAAGCACTACGACAAAGCTCAAATTCCGATTCGCGCCATGCAGGCGGGCGCCGATTTACTTTTGTACTGTAATGAACCCGCATCTCCGCCAATTGCAATTGAAGGAATGATCGATGCCGTCGCCCAAGGGCAACTTAGCAAGTCTGATTTAGAAAAATCCCACTCACGAATCTTAGACGTTAAAAAATTAAAATTACTTTCACCCGACCCGCGCCCCATCGA
>JACMNA010000096.1 GCA_014378765.1 Bdellovibrio sp.
AAGCGCAGGCCTTAAAAACTTTGCAGTATCTTTATTCAGAGCGCGCTTTAAAAAATGGTGGATTTAGCGAAATTAAAAACTCAATTACGTTGTACCAAGCTAACCCGCACATGCATTTGTTCGAAGCCGCATTGGCGTGGGTCAAGATTGATTTTGATCCTTGTTGGCGAAAATTGTCGGATGAACTTTATCAACTGTGCATTGGCAAATTAATCGATCCCGAAACCGGATTTATAGCCGAGCACCTTGATGAACATTGGAAACCCTTACGCGAAAACGGAATTTTTGTTTTTGAACCCGGCCACCACTACGAATGGGCGTGGTTAATTATGCAGTACCAACAAATAACTGGAGTTGAAGTGGGGCAGCAGCCAAAAAAACTTTTTGATCTAGCAGAACGCTTTGGTCTAAACTCAGAAAAAAAATTAGCTTACGATGAAATTTTAAGTAATCGCTCGGTCAAAAAAATGAGCTCACGTTTTTGGCCCCAATGTGAACGTATAAAAGCCGCTATGGTTCTTGGACACCCTGAGGTGGCTTCGACGGCGATGAATGCCTTGTTTGCAAATTACATCGTACCTAACGAAGGTCTGTGGCGCGACACGCTTCTGGAAAGCGGCCAGTACGAATCGCAGCCCGCGAAAGCTAGCTCGCTTTATCACATTATTAACGCCATTTCAGAGTATACTAGCCACACCAAAGTCTAGTTAAGTAGCCCCCGGTAAAAGCCGATAAACACCCTAGTGAATAGTAAAATATTTCTGATTATTCTTAGCTTGTTTTGGTTCGGCTGTGCGACAACGCCGCCAGAATTGCCCGTGGTGCAAACGGTTCGCTCGGATATGTATCCTGATCTTATTTCGAGGGCTGAGTACTATGAGCAGATTGGAATTTCGTACGCACAAGACGCACAAAATGAAAAAGCGATTGAAAATTTTCGGCTTTCAATTTTGCATAATCCTAAGCGGGCATCGGTTCGAATTCAATTGGCTGAAGCTTATCAAAAAGAAAATTTAGAACATTTAGCGTCTTATGAATTGGGTGAAGCTTTAAAGTTAGAGCCTAAAAATAAAATTGCCATGTACCAAATGGGTAGCCTTTATTTGGCCTCTAATATCTACTCGAAAGCGCGTGATTCTTACAGCAATTTATTGAATCAAGACCAGCAAGATGAAAATGCCACATGGGCTTTATTCTATACGTTTAAAATTGAAAAAAAATGGGACCAAGCTTTAAATGTTTTGGGTCGTTTTTCATATACTTACCCGCGCATGGATGAAGTGGTGTTACAGCGCGCACTTATTTACAAAAGTCGTGGCCAGAATGATCTTTACGAGAAAATCTTATTTGAAGCGTACCAAATTAATCCGCGTGAAAAACGAATTGCCATGCAGTACGTAGAAAATCTATTTCAACGCAAACAAATTGCAGAGGCGATTGTAGTTTTAGAGCAATTTACGCAGGCACATGATTTTGATTTAGAAGTTTCACAGACTTATTCTTACGCAGCCGTGCAGACGGAAAGCTACGAAATGGCCCTGCGCGAGCTCGACAAGCAGCGATTATGGACGAATGATCTTTACGCCGTTGATTTGAAGCGGGCCCACGTTTATTTTTTAATGGGAAATCTGAACAAGGCTGAAAAATTATATCTAAGTCTTTTGCAAAAGCGCGAATCAGGCGAACCGCGAATGTATTTGGCTAACGTTTATCAAGCTAAAAACCGGCCCGAAGAGGCCAATGTGGTACTTTCAAAAATTTCAATCGAGTCAGATTATTTTGGCGAAGCGCAAACGCGAATGGCCATCGAAGAAAAACGTCAGGGCTATCCGGATGAAGCAATCAATCGATTACGTAAAGCGCAAATTCTGCGTCCTGATCAGCTGATCATTTACAAAACCTACGCTGATTACATGATTGAAACTCAACATTACGTCGAAACGGTAGCGCTGCTTGAAAAAGCAATTAGTTTATTTCCGAATGATGATGAATTACGACTGAAAATGGCATTTGTGCATTACCGTTTAAATAATCAAAAAGCGTTTCGTAAGCAAATTGCCAAAGCGTTAAAAATTAATCCGAACAGCGCCTTGATTTACGCGGTTTTAACTGAACTTTGGTATTTGAAAAATAAAGATTCAAAAGAAATTGAGTACTTCGCGCGTAAAGCAATTGAACTTAAATCGCAAAATAAAAATATTCAGCCATTGCTAGCGTGGGCGCTAATGGACCAGAATCGATCGGCTGAAGCAGTTGCACTGTTTGAGCAGTTTTACGAGGAAAATCCGAAAGAGCATTTTTATGTGAACTCGTTAGCCCAAGTCTATAGTTGGGGTAACGTGAGCACTAAGGCCCAGGAATTTTCAAGAGTAGCGACTAGCTTAGAGAACACCAGTAGTCTTAAGTCGAGATTAGTCTTCAAATTACAGACAAAATCCATTGACAGCGAACCACTGAACTCAAGTCCAGCGCGACTTCCCGCCAGTCTAGAAAATCGTTAAATAAAATATCATTTCTTTATTTATCTCTAAGTCATTGAAATAATTAAGCTTGATGATAGCACCAGTCAAAATTTTCATTTTAACTGCCTTTGCATTATTTTTTGTTATGCAAAAAGCAAACGCCGACGTTTGTACTCCTGTAGCAAAGCCTACAAAGTATGTCGTTAAACGTGGCGATCACATCGCCGAAATCTTGCGGATATTCAAGCTAGAGCCCGTTTTTGGCAATGGCGGAACATTAGAGCAATTACTTAAGCAAAACAATATACCTAACGAAAATTCAATCGCCGAGAAGACGGAGCTAACCCTACCTTTTACCTGCGAGCAGCAGACGAATGGATGGCGGATTCTAGACCGGGGTGAAGATCGCCTGATTACCGGCGACAAGCTCGAACAAAAAAAATCTAAAGGCGTTGATCAAACCTCATTACCCGGCAGCAAAGATCGCGCGCTGGAAATTTTAGAGGGCGATAAGGCCAGTGATCCATTGGCTGAATCAACCGGGACTGACGTTCCAAATGAAGAGATGTCTGAAGCCCTTCGCTACCGTATGATTTGTGATGGTGAGTGGACTGGTACCGAGTGTGTTACCCGCTACTCGTCGTTGTATGCGTTGGGCGGCGCTTGGTACAGCCGTTACGACGGTACAGACGCCACGACGGGCGGCGAAGGCACGTTGCTTAGCAAAATGAAACCCGAGTTTGGATTTGGTTGGCATAATTACTGGTTTGAAAATTTCAGAACAAACTTAGGAATTTCTCACCAATATAATGAAATTCATCCGGAAGTTCGCGAGCGTCCCATTGTGCAAGATAAAAAATTATTAACCAGTCTTTTTATTGATGCGCGTTTTGAAACGGGTCCGTTTGGTTTTACTTTTGGCATCAGCCAAGCCGAAAGATTGTTCTATCGCTTTTTGCGCGAAAATATTGTTTTGTTCGAAGATGGTGGCGTCATTGTTAATGCCGTGCCGATTATGATTTATCGCGGCGCTATTAGTTATATGTTTTATCAAGCGGGAAAATATCGCTTTGATGCTGAAGTTGGCTTCGCAAATTTACAAGCAACATCGACCGGTGCATATAACGTTAAAGAAGGAAGCGCCGCTGATATTTCGATTACAGTTCAACACGACCGCGTGAAAACGTATTTGTTTGGGACGCTCAAATATGAACAGTCCCAACAAGATACGGACATCTTAATTCAGAGGGCAAAAGAGATTGGTGTTAAATTTGGTTATGCATGGAAGCTGAAAGACTGGTGAATTTGATCTATAATAAGCCAAGGAAGGTTTTTTATTAGGACGTTACTCGGAAGAAACTTTTTTAAAATGAGCGTGGGCTTATTTTTTGTGTTCGCACTTGGATGTGATGTTAATCCATTGGGCGGAAACAAATCTAAGTTAGACCCGCTGTTTGAGCCAGGGAAGCACACCCCGTCGGCTCCGCCAGTTATTGGTGCGATCGCCGATTTTATTATCGACGAAAATGACGTGCAAACAATTCCATTTACAATTAATGACCCAGATACTTTTATGGTGTGTTCTTTAGTTTTCGTAAAGGCCACTTCATCGAACAATACAATTATAGATAGCTCGGGCCTAATCGTAGGTGGAACTTATCCAAATTGTACATTAACCCTTATGCCAAAAACATTGCGCTGGGGAGTTGTTAACATCACCGTTGATCTTTATGATTTTTGGTCACACGCGAAAGCAAATTTTCAGTTAACGGTTATTCACATTTTAACTCCCGGAACATTTTTGATTACCGATGCCGAAGGTGAAAACGGTAAAGTTCTAGTAACTTGGCAGAATGCGGCCTACATGTTAGGTACGGGCGCCTACACGTCTCCTTATTATGTACTTTATTATCGCGAACATAATGGTGGCGCCTACACGGCACTTCCACGAGTGACATCGCCTTATATGGTGACGGGTTTAACAAATGGAACGGAATATGATTTCTACGTGCGCGCCCACAATTCGGTAGGTGATCGTAACAGTCAGGTTGTTATTGCCTCACCAACCAAGTACAAATTTCGTGGCAATGAATTCGTGCCCGCCTCATCGCAATATCAAGATACTCCGGGAGTGATTACGCCGGTTAAGACGGTCAATGGCGCCTTATTAGCCATGACCGATACGGCAGACGCTAATTATCCGACCCTTAATTATGATCCCCCAGAAAACCCGATAAATGGTCCGCATATACCGGGAACACCGCCACCTTCGGCGCTTTTAACACCATCAGGGAAGTACCGTGTGTACATGAATTCCCAAGGTAATATTCTCTCAGGAGTTGGCCCATGAATTTCAACAATTTAAAAAATACGACGCTACGTTACGCCGTCGCTGTATTTTTTACCTTTATTTTTATTGGCCTGAGTGCAAATGCGGTTGGTCCGCAAATGAGTTACCATGGTCGTATCGTTGATAGTCTTACAAATCTAGGCGTAACTGGAAATGTTGACTTCAAAATTCAAGTTAAAACCCCAACGACGGCGGGCGACACTTGTATTATGTACGAAGAAACTCAAACAAAGAATTTATCTAATGGGGTTTTCGTTTTAGGTATTAATAATGGCGTTGGCGTTCGTGTCGATGGCGGCGCTTATAATTTGCAACAAATTTTCAGTAACAAAAATACTTTCGGCGCCTTCGCATTACCGGCAGGCGTGTGTGCTAGTAGTACTCCTTATAGTTATTCTCCTACGGCAACCGACACCCGCCGCGTAACAATTCAATTTCATGATACATCGATGGCTCCGGGCCAGTGGGAAACGTTGCCAAGTCAGACGGTTGCCTACGTACCATCAGCAATTGAATCATTAAATGTTGGTGGTTTTCCGGTTGATGCTTTAGTTCGCGTGGTTGATGCCGGTGGTAATCCAGCCATTTTATCGCCTTTAAGTATTGCGCAGTATACGGAATTAACTAATTTAATTGGTGGAACAAGTACTCAGTATTTATTAGCGACTAATCCGGCCATTGGTTTTACCGGATCCTTAGCGGGTGACATCACCGGTACGCAAGGTGTAACCGTTGTATCTAGAATTCGCGGAACGTCGGTATCGGCACTTGCACCAGTTGCCGGTGAAGTTTTAAAATTTAACGGTACGGTTTGGTCGCCGGGAGTCGACAACGATTCTTTAGGTACGGTCACGAATGTGTCGTCGGCCAACGCTTACTTAACTGTAACGAATCCAACTTTAACTCCAATTTTAACTCTCAACGTCGGCACAGTAGCTAACACGGTGGCGGCTGGTAATGATCCACGTTTAGTGAACGCCGTTCTTGCTGGTTCGGCGGCTAGTGGAGATTTAACGGGTACGTATCCAAGTCCGACCGTTAGCACCGTTGGTGGAAAAACGGCCGCGCAAATTGCGACTTCGGTGAATGATACTAATGCCGCGACCGCATCTGCAACCAGCGGAACAATCGTTAAGCGCGATGGTTCTGGTAATTCGTCTTTTGCGACGGCGCAAGCCACTAATTTTTCGGGAAGAAATTTATATTTATTTGATTCTATTAATACTAATTCAATTCGCATGATGGCTCCGGCCACTTTCGCCGGAAATTATACCTTAACTTTACCGGTGGATGCGGGTCCGGCTGGTTATATTTTAAGAACCGACGGTACGGGCGTTTTAAGTTGGGTCAATCCAACGGCCGGTGCGGTCACTTCGGTAACGGCTTCGGCGCCAATTACGTCTTCGGGTGGTCAAACTCCAAATATCTCTTTAGCAAAATCAAGCGGTACGGTTGATGGTTATTTAGCTTCTTCAGACTGGACTACTTTTAATAATAAATTATCTACCAATTTAGCTACGGGCCAAGTTTGGGTTGGTTTTGCGGGCGTTGCCAACGCGCAGTTTTTAAATATTGCCAATATCAAATCGACGGTTGCCGGTAACTTTTTTACCGCGACGGGGGCGTGTGCTCCGGGCCAGACTTTAACGTATTCATCGGTAAATGATAATGTGGCCTGTGCCGCTTACGCCATTACGTCAGCGCAAGTAACGACGGCTTTAGGTTACACGCCCGCAACAAACCTTTTACCTAACGGTCAAATTTTTGTTGGTAACGCTTTGAATGTGGCTACCGCCGTATTTGCATCGGGCGATGTTTCAATTTCTAATGATGGTACGATTACAATTTTAAATTCAGCCATTACAAATTCAAAAATTGCGAACTTAGCAATTACGAACAGCAAAATTAATGATGTAAATTGGAATAAAATTTCTAGTACTCCAACGTCAATTTTTGGGTACGGAATCACCGACGCCATCTTAACAAATGCCGGCGGAGTAACATCAATGCAAGCGGGTTTCAATGCCAGTAAACCGGCGCCGGGTTCAGCCGGTCGCATGTATGTTTCAACTGATTCGGCCGAAATTTATCGCGATAACGGATCAGCGTGGATAAAAGTTGGATCGGCAATTGGCTTGGGCGGTACGGTCACAAGCGTAAGCGCGGCCATGCCCATTTCAGTTTTAAATAATACTTCAACGCCGATTATTTCGATGTTGCAGGCTTCGAATTTAAATGATGGATATATTACGTCGGGCGACTGGTCGATCTTCAATGCGAAGCAATCAACCGCGTTGATTAATGGCCAGATGTGGATTGGTGATGTCACTAACAATGCAGCACCAGTCACGATGAGTGGTGATGCCACAATTTCTAATGCGGGTGTTTTAGCTTTCAACACCGTGGCGGGAGCTCCGGGTACTTTTCCGAAAGTAACATTTAATAATAAAGGTTTAGTAACGGCCGGTTCAGCACTTTCATCAACGGATGTAACGACGGGTTTAGGTTACACGCCTTCATCGAACGCGTTGAACGCCGGATTAGTATTCGTTGGTAATTCTTCAAACGTTGCGCAAGGCCAAGCTTTAAGTGGTGACATCGCATCGGTTTCAAATGTTGGTATCGTAACTTTCACTAG
>JACMNA010000097.1 GCA_014378765.1 Bdellovibrio sp.
CACCCGCGGCACTGGCGTCTTCACGATGGATCCGAAATCATTAGAAGTGTACACCCGTTACGAAGATGAAATGAAGCGCGCCAATGCTTTAGATTTCGATGATCTTTTATTTAAGACCTACGAATTATTTCGAATGTATCCGGCATTACTTGAACAGTACCAAAATAAATTTCGTTATATTATGGTGGATGAGTATCAAGATACAAACCACATTCAGTACTTACTAGTGCAATTGCTAGCCAAAAGCCATCGTAACTTATGCGTCGTCGGTGATGAAGACCAATCCATTTATTCTTGGCGCGGGGCTGACATTTCAAACATTCTTGATTTTGAGAAAGACTTTCCTGAAGCCGTTATTGTAAAGCTTGAAGAAAATTATCGATCAACCAGTAATATTGTCACCGCTGCCACCAAAGTGATTGCTAACAACATTCAGCGAAAAGAAAAAACTTTATTCACTAATAACCCACAGGGTTCTTTGATTCAAATTCGTGAAGAGCGAAACGAATACGACGAAGCCCGCTTTGTTGCTAAAACAATTCAGTCAATGATGGACACTGGTGCAAGTAATTTAAATGATTACGCCATTTTTTATCGTACGAACGCTCAATCGCGAGTGCTAGAAGAACAATTGCGCGCGCTAGCGATACCCTATCGACTTATTGGCGGCATTCGTTTCTATGAGCGGGCCGAAATTAAAGATGTGTTAGCTTATTTACGCCTATCAATGAATTTTCGCGATGATATTGCGCTAAAGCGAATCATCAATGTGCCTGCACGCGGAATTGGTAAAACGACCGTTGAGTTACTAGAAGAGAAGTCAAACGAGAAAAGACTTTCACTTTATGAAACTATCCAGATCGTTATAAATGAAAAGGTTTTTAATGCCGGCACAACCGCAAAACTTCGCCGCTTCAGTGACTTAATCGAAGATCTGATTAACCAACAAAAGCAATTTAGTTTGACGCAATTCTATTCGATTGTTTTAGAAAGAACCGAATACGTTCAGGTTTTGAAAAAAGAAGACACTCCTGAAGCTGAAGCCCGCATTGAAAATTTAGAAGAGCTTGACAATGCCATGGCGCAATTCGAGCACGAGCGCGGCGAAGAAGCGACTTTATCTAATTATCTTGAAGAGATGACTTTGGCTTCAGACCAAGATCAGGTCGATGGTACGGTCAACTCTGTGACGATGATGACTTTGCATATTTCAAAAGGCTTAGAATACCCTTACGTTTTTATTATCGGGTGTGAAGAAAACTTATTTCCGTCAAACCGAGGTGAAGAAATAAGCCCCGATGATTTAGAAGAAGAACGCCGCTTAGCTTATGTAGGCATGACTCGGGCCCGTGAAAAGCTTTGGATGACTCACACCAAAATTCGCCGCGTCTGGGGCCAAGAGCAAATGAACCCACCATCAAGGTTTCTTAAAGAAATTCCAAAAGAATTGACTGAATTTAGTTCGGCAGTCTTTGCAGGTAATACGCCGCGGTTTGCTACCGGTGGTCGATTTGGATCAGCCAGCTATGGCAAAGAAAAATCTTACGATGACTTTGCTCAAACTAGTTATTCAGATGACTACTCGCAAGACGATGCTGCGTTTCAAGTTACAAAATCAAGTGGTTACGAAAAGGGCCAGCGTGTTCGCCACCCTACATTCGGGCCCGGATCAATATTTGCGACTGAAGGTGACGGCGAGAATTTGAAGATCAGCGTTTTATTTCAGGATAATACGATTAAAAAATTTGTGGCGAAGTACGCACGTCTAGAAAGAATCTAAAAAAAAACCCAACTCGAAAGCTGGGCTTTTTCATAATCATAATTTCTTGGTCTAATTAAAAAGCGAAAGTTGCGGCAACCGCAAAGTACTGACTTGGGGCTTTATAATTCGTTAAATTATCATTAAAGAAATTTCCAAACAAAGTTGTTTCTAAACCAATATTTAAACTTTGTGATAATTTATAAAGAACTCCCATTTTCCAAACCGGTCCAATTACCGTTTCATCGGCCTTACCGGTCGCGCTGATGGATCCTTCTTTAATCATTGATAAACCTACACCCGGTGCCATGTATGCTTTAACCGACGCCGTATCGACCAAGTTGACTTTAATTAATCCGCCAAAAGATAAAACCTGGCTGATTATTGTAGTTGTGGCTTTGTCTTTTGCAGTTTGCATAAAGAAATAACCTCCAAAACCAACGGCTCCATTCATGCGCGCATAATTTGCACCAAAAACAGGTGCTGCCGAATTAAAACCAAGTAGCGCTGTGACTTCATTGGTCGCGTAAGAGTATCCGTAGGCTGCGGCTGGCGTAGTCTGAATTGTCATTTTGCGACGAGGCGCCGTCGCTGCCGGAGTGGGGGCCTGCGCAAGTGCGACTGAAGTTACCGTCATTAAAAATAGAACCGCTAATAGTGTTTGTTTCATTTTTTCTCCTTAAGAATTGTTAAAACTTTGACTGACGGATTTCATTCCATTCAGTTAAATATATTTCGTAATCAAACGGCTTTATAATGCTTGTGGCATCAGGGTTTACATATTCAGCCTGAACCCCGTCCCAACCCACGTAATCTCTTTTTTCTAAAGATGCGCTCGTTTCAAATTTGGGCACGTAATAAGTTTTACCGCCCCCATCGGGGATATCAACAGATAATTGCGGCAGGGCTAACCCAGAAAGATGCCCCCACAGTTCTTTTTGAATTTCGAGCGAGTTTTCTAGCGTCGTTCGCAAATAATCAGTGCCGATCGAAGGGTCACATTGAAACATATAATAAGGCTTTGCCCGCAAATACAGCAAGCGTCGCGACAGAGCCTGTACAATCGCCGCATGATTGTTAACTCCGTTCAGTAAAACCATTTGGTTCATAACCGGAATACCGTGATCCACAAATTTTTCAACGGCTTCGGCGGCTTCGGCCGTTAGTTCGCGTGGATGGTTAAAGTGGGTCATCAAAAAGACCGGCTTCGCTTTACGAATGATGTTAACCAAGCTTTGCGTAATACGCATCGGGGCCACCACCGGCATGCGTGTACCAATACGAATAATTTCAACATGGTCAATTTTTCGTAAGTCAGTCAGTACGCGATCTAAATGCGCATCCGATATTGTAAGCGGATCTCCGCCCGATAAAATCACCTCGCGCAAGCCCGTGGTTTTTTTAATATAGTTGATCGCGCTTTCATACTCGCTTTGCTGAATGAAGGCTTGATCGGCTCCGGTGAAATGTTTTCGCGTGCAATACCGACAGTAAACGCTGCAAACATCAGTTATTAAAAATAAAACGCGATCTGAATAGCGGTGAATAATTCGAGGAGTCGGATTATTTGAATTTTTTCGCTCGCCTAATGGATCTAATTGCGCTTGCTTAGGATCATAAAGTTCTTTTTCATGCGGAGTCAAAATACGGCGAATGGGGTCTAAATGATTCGTGCGCGAAGCCAAACTTGCGTAATACGGCGTGGTTCTAACGTTAAAAAGTTGCTGCCCTTTTTGAAAAGCGTTTTTTTCAGTGTCATGCAGTTCAAAATATTTTGCGTAGTCAGTTTGCGACTTTAACGAAGAGCGTAATTGCCATCCCCAATCTTGCCATTGGTCGGGCGTTACATCGGTAGGTTTTGGGGCGGCTTCAAACTTCAGTTTCATTCTTATAAATATGTGCCAGAATCAATGATGAATGGGAAGTCTTATGAAAAACTTAATTTTAGTAATTACGTCGCTGCTAGGTTATTTCCTTTTTTTAAGCTGTAGAAGTCTGCCGAAGCCCGCAAGCCCCGCAAGCGCAAGGATCAACGTTAGTAAAACTCCCAATGAAGTTTCTTACGGTTATGAACCGGTCAGATCTCATGCAAGCCATCCAAATTACAAAGTAAAGGGTGAATGTAACGGATTACCTCGTATTGACGTTAAAACGGCTCCGGGATTTTGTTTAGGTTTAGTTGACGCGGGCGAAGGTTTGATAAAGCCCCGTTACGCTTTACAGGTTAATGACCAGCACATTTTATTAACTGATATGGGTGGTTGGAAAAAACCTTACAACGGCGAAGTTTATATATTAGTAAAAGAAAATAAGAAATGGTCCCGTAAACCATTACTGAATGCCATCAATACTTCCGGCCCGGCAAAGTGCGTTTTAGATCGCACGCAGCAACTCGTGCGTGGCCCCAACGATGAAATCTATTTAACTTCGGCGCAGTGTATTGCCAAAGTAAACCCTTTCGCCCGATCGAATGAAGAAAAAGTGCAAGTCATCATTCCCAATTTGCCAACCATCGGATTACACGCCTCTAAAATAATTACTTTTGACCAGGCCGGAAATATTTTAATGAACGTGGGTTCACTCAGTGACAATTGCGAACTAGAACCCACTAATAATTGCCAAGAGTTAACCGGCCAAATCGGCCGCGGAGTTATTCGCAAGTATTTGCGCCAAGCCGACGGCACTTATAATTTAAATTATTCAATATTTGCAACTGGCCAAAGAAATTCAATGGCACTTTACTGGGATTCTAATGGCAATGCCCTTTGGGCCGGCGAAAATTCGCGCGACTACATTGAGCGAAAAGATTCTAGAATCAACGGGCAAGAAAAACCTAGCGATGAATTTAATGTAATTCATGAAAATGACGAACTCGATTGGCCTTACTGCTACGATCAGGGTATCGCAAGCCCCGAGTTTGCGAAATCTGACTGCAGTCGCTACGTTCATCCGCATTTATTATTTCCGGCGCACTCGGCTCCGCTTAGTTTTTTAATGTACACGGGATCTTTATTTCCAAAATGGTATCAAAATAGATTGTTAATCAGTTTTCATGGCTACACCGGCTATGGCCACCGCATTGTCACTTACAAACGAAACGAACAACTGCTGCCGGTGGGTGACCCGCTAAGTGTAGTTTATGGTTGGGATGCAACTTCACTTCACGGCGACGGATCGCCGGTAGGGCTTACGCAAGGCCTTGATGGCAGCGTTTTTATTGTTGAAGATACAAACCTTAAAGTTTTACAACTTTATTATAATGCGAATGAAGGCGCCGGTAGCCCCGTCGCCGAACTGAAATTAGGCACCGTTAAGCCCGTCGATTCACAATTAGAGGCCGGCTTCAAGCGGGCCGAAGAGACGCGAAAAAAAGCGTTTGAAATAAAGTTGAAAAATCCAAATCCTCCACTGTTTTCTCAAATTCAATCGCGCGTAATTGATCAGAATTGTGTGCAATGCCACGGCGGAATGAATTATCCGAGCATTCAACTTTTAAAATACGATGATATTGGTAATTACAAAAAACTTAAAGAACAACTCTGGGCAAGGCTTAATGGGGATGGGGTTCCGCAAATGCCACCTTCAGGATTGCCCGAAGATCACAAACAAAGCTTACTTTCACTTGTAAAACAATGGGTCGATGCCGGCACACCCGCCCCGTAATAATACAATTATTTAACAACTTCGGTCACCATCTCACAATAAGACAAAGCTAAAAACCAATGACTAAGTGATTGATTTTTGGCGCTATTTTTTTTCGTCTCGTTTTGACGAACCAGAAGTTACACACCAGTTTCACTTCGACACAATTTATTTCAGTCATATTCATTCGCAAATTCAAACACTTAAGCTAGCCGTTCTTTACTGATACATGGCCCTGGGTTCGCTTTACTAAAGTATGAAATAAAAAAATGGATCCGGACGATCCTACTTATGGAGGCTTTATGAAAACATTCCCGAAACAAACGTCAAAGTGGATTTTATCTACCTTGTTATTCGCCGCTTTAGGTAGTCAATACTACTATAGCGTCTCATCAAACAATGTGTACTCGGTTGAAATGTCATCATTAAATAAGCCAGCCGCTAAACCAGCTAAAGAGTTAACGGCGCAAGAAGCTCTTGATAAGATTGAAAAAGATCAGACATGCACAACTTGCGAGACCGCTGCTACCGCCCAAGCCTCAAACCTATCCGCAATTAAAACTGTCGCCGCGGTTAGCGGTACGAATTCAGCTGCCCCAACTGCCACCAATACGGATTGTAAATCAAAACCTACTTTCGAAGAGCGAAGAACTTGCACCGAGCAAGAAGTAAAAGATTACGAAGCTCAGCAAAATGATTGCAGTTATAAGGTTACAATTGAAGAGCGAAAAAAATGTATTGAACAAGCTCAGAAAACCGTTGCCAAGACTGTAAAAAAAGAAAAAGTTGATATCTTAGATAAAGATTGCGATTCAATCACAGATCGCACCGAGCGCCGTGAATGTGCTAAAGAACAGAAAGAAGCTATTGCCGAAGCTGAACTTAAAGAGCACACCGCGGACTTTAAAGAGCGCGCCGACGCACTTGGTGAAAAATGCGCCAAGAAAAAAGAAGGCAATACTCAATGTCTAACTACGGGTTTAGCCAACTTGTTAAAAAAATTCGATAAGAAAAAAATTGATGCAGCTGAAGTAACTACTTTCTTTAATGAAAACATTGAATCCGATTTGCGAGCCGCAATTAGCAATATTCAAATGCAAGAAGATCGAATTGCAAATTCTGAAAAAGCGATGGGCATACCTTATGGAACTAGTTCTGAACGCATTCAATTAAATGAAGATAAAGCTAAAGTATTATTAAACGTAAAAAATCTTTCTGAAAAAGTTCCATCAGCATACAACGCCTTGCCTAATCGTATGATGGATGTGATTAAATCGGTGTATCAATCGGCTGCAACCAACGTTAATAATAATTTTAAACTTGCAAAAAGTTTTGACGAAGCAAAAAAACCTTGGGAAGCACAAGAAGCCCGAAATCACGGTATCGCCGGCAAAGAAGCATTAACTTCGATGAATCATATGTATGCGAACGAGTTAAAAGCTGATCTGCAATCTTCTGAAACCCAGATTGCTAAAAATTATTATACGACAAACTTTATGCCTCGCTTAGATGGAATTTTAAAAGAAATTTCAAGTTTAACAAACTTTGACAATGCTTTAGTAGGCGCGAGTAATAGTGACCGCTCAAGCGTTTCTAACTCAACGAACGGTCGCCCTGCACGCAATGGAACTACTACTGGTACGAATGAAATTTCGTCATTAACGCCCGGTCCAACCCCAAATAATGGTAATACGAGATTTATCGTTAATCAGGGTCCACCGACAATCGTTCGCCCAGGAACTCCATACACGGCACAATAATTTTTGTTAGAAAATTTGAAAACGTCCCTCCGCCAGTTCAGGATCGAACTGGTTTTTTTCGTTCGAGGGATACTATTTCATATAAAGGATTTTAAAAGATAAAAAAATCCGGAGGGGTTACCCCCTCCGGCCCTGCTCACCACCGCTTTATTATGCGTCTAGATGATCTCTAAGCTGTCGTACATGCTGCAATCCCAATGTAATCAAAAGGAGATGGCGGCTTTAGTTGCGATTCCGAAGTTGCTTTTACTATCCAAGTTTTGACTTCCATTTTGCCAAGCTTTTCCAGGAAACAAAACACCGATTTGATTTGACCAAGTCACGCGTTCACGTGGTTTGTAAATTAATTCGATATCTAATTCTGTTCCTAAGTCTTTACTGAAGTCAACTGCCTTGGTTCCGTTCACCACTAACTGTGCCCACGTCAAAGTCGACTTAAGATCAAGCTTGTCATTCCATAAATAACGAAAATTAGGTGATACGTACATGACGTTACCAATCGATTCATCATCGGCCGAGTTACCAACCGACAGCGAACTATCAGGGTGAGTAATTCCGGTCGTTAAAAAATCTCTTTGGCCCATGCGATGATTGAATAACAACATCGCTACATCATAATTGCGATCAAATTGGTAACCTTCAATTACGCCCGTAGTTTCTGGGTTATCTCCGCTAGCCATACCTAACTTGACGGCGTACTCCCATTTGCCTTCTTGCGCCGGAAATAAAAGTTCGGAAGCAACGGCATAGGCGTTATATTTAATATTCTCTGCGCCATTTGGATTTGTAGATGCAGAAACTAAACCGGTATCACCAGTTAAGAAACTGGCCTCGAGTTTAAATTGAAATGCGTCCCAACCGCGACCGAAATATAAGTTAATTAATTTTGTTTTCCAGGCCCCTTGGGTTGTTGGAGTTGCCGTTCCCGGTAAGTTATTGAATCCGGTTCCGGCGTTAGTTGATTGGGCGTCATTTGATTCGAGACTGCTGTCACGTAGTTGGTAAAACACTCCGGCGCTAGCGCGGTTGTCTTTATTGTCGTACTCCATCACGAATACTTGATCAGAGATAGTTACGCCTTGGCCGAAATCTTTTTGATAAACGCGGTCCCACATGGGCATTAAGGACACGTTGTCGATTATAAAGCGGTATGCAACCATATCACGCGTGTCATACCAATGATCGAATTCACCCAGGCCCGCGTTGTGCGTAATTCCCAATCCGAATTGCACCGGAGCGCGACCCGCAATTAATGATCCGTACTCTTGATTCACGTTCAAATAAAGTTGGCTGACTCGAATTTGTGAAGATTCTTGCGTTTCTGACGTCACGTTAACTTCTTTGTTAGTTGAGCGTCGTAAGCCACCGCCAAATATCGCCCCAAGCTGAGAGTTCGAGTAGGCCGGAACATCGTTGGTGAATAAATTAAACCGTCCCACGATGTTGATTCCGTCCGACGCAACAATTTTTGGATCAAGGTGCAAATAGTTAAGCCCGTAAGCTTTTCGGTCTTTTGGTTCAGCTAAAGTTGGGCGATCAATTTCGGTGTATTCGATTCGGTACCCACCGGCCCAATCAATTGAAATGGCGGAAGCGCTTTGGGCCACGGCTAAAACTAACAATAATGAACTTAATAAACGCATAATGTTTCCTTCTTTAAAGTTAGAATTAAGGTTGAACAATTCCCATTACATCTGATTCGTGAACTATTTGCAGCTCTTCCGAATTAAATGAAACTTTTGTTCCGGCGTGCTCTGCAAATAAAACGGTGTCGCCCTTCTTTACATCAAGGGGGCGTAGTAATCCTTTTTTATTCGTGGCTCCGTTTCCAACGGCTAAAACGATAGCTTTTAAAAAACCGGCCGCTTGTGAGGCTGATTCAGGAATAATTAAGCCTCCCGCGGTTACACGTTCGCCTGCACTTACGCGCACAACTAAACGATCGCCTAGCGGAGTAATGGCTTTTGAGTAATCAACGTTCTTAGTTGGCTGCAAAGCCTTGGGTTTAGCCAATGCGACTGGCTTTTGAGCCGCTATTTTTTTAGTCGGCGCATTTTTTTTTGCGATCGGCTTTTTCGCAACACTTTTTTTCTTGGGAGTTGCCTTAGCTTTAATTTTTGCTTTAGCTTTAAGTTTAACTTGAACTTTAGCTTTAGTTTTAGATTTTGCTTTGATTACTGCTTTTTTATTTTTAGCTTTATTTGCCATACTTATTTCTCTCTTCTTCGTAATATTTTTTATACATGATATCCCATTCGCGGGTGCCTTCCATTACATTGCGCTTCAGCGTGGCGACTTTTTCGCGGGCGCGCTTGTCAATTTCAATGTCTTCTTTAACAAAAGCAACAATCGCAATGCGCGCGGCGCGCAAGGCAATGTCGTCATCGCTAAAATCGGCGATATCATCGCCCCAAACTTTATCGGTGGCGACGTGAGCTAAATGAAATTGGCGTTCGTCGGAAAGAATCATAAAATTATTTTTCTTTCTTTGGCTAATTTTTGTTTCAGCATCGGAAACATTTTGTGACGTTGAAATTCAGAACCGTGTTCGCGCTCCATTTGATCCATCAATGCTTTTACATCGTTATCAAGCATTTCTTCTTTTCTAAAATCATCGGTGATGGCATCGACAATTGTTTTTAGAACCACTTTTTCATCGACCTTAAAGGTGATTAGGTTTTGTGATTTCCATTGGTTTAGGATTTTTTCAGACAGCCTTTGTATTTGACTTGCAGTGAGCTTCATCATTGTATGTTGTATGCCCTTTATTTGCCCTCAATTAAAGACCATTTACAAACCGGTGACAAGTTTTCTATTGAGCAGCGTATTATTTTTTTCTACTCCATTGGCACACGGCTTTGAATGGCCTTTTGGTGCTGATTCCGAAGTGCAAAAAAAACTTTCTTCTCATGACTTAACCTCGACCACTCGGTATTTCGCTCGAGGGCCTACGTTTATTCCGGGTCAAAAATGGAATGAAGCAGAGTTTATTAAATCCTTAGCTCAACAAAATTACCGCCTGCGGGATCCGGGGCAAAACTTAATGGCGGGCGATGCTAAAAAAGTCACACCAACCGAGTGCCAAGGTTATACTCAATTAGCGACTCTAACGGCGGCTCATTCTTGCTGGGCCTGGCAAACCCGCGCCGAAGAAAATTATTTAATCGTTATTAGCCCTGAAAGTTTAATTGAATCGGCCTGGATGGGCTCACCGTTTAAGTCTTTTTGGAAAGCTTCCTTAGACCCTATTTTAGTGGCGCAATACCGCGGCCAAGAGCCCGTTATGCAAAACGAACTTAAGATTTCAGATTTTCCGGTCAATTGCTTGAATGCGGTCATGGCCATTGAAGACAATGAGTTCTTAGATCACGGAGGCGTTAGCTACTCAGGCCTGGCGCGCGCTTTCGTTAAAAACGTCATGAAGATGCGCGCGGCTCAGGGCGGAAGTACGATTACGCAGCAGTTGGTAAAAAATTATTTTCTGACTCCTGAAAAAACCATGAAGCGTAAAATTAAAGAATTATTTTTAGCCTCAAAACTTGAATCTGAGTGGACTAAAGATCAAATTCTAGAAACTTATTTAAATATTATTTACATGGGCCAGGCGGGCGCTTTTCAAGTTCGCGGCTTTGGCGCGGCGGCCAATGTCTATTTTAATAAGCCCGTGCAAAACTTAGATTTGCACGAGTGCGCATTACTGGCGGCGATTATTAATAACTCGGTTCAAAATAATCCGTGGAAAAAAGCTGAAAAAGCAAAATCCCGTAGGAATTTAGTTTTAACTAAAATGAAAGAACTGAATTTAATTTCGCCCATTGAATTTGAAAGTGCAACAAAGGCCTTGCTTCCGCCCGTTCACACCTTACAAGCGGTTGAAACCGCACCTTATTTTTTTGATGGGGTTCGCAAGCAAATGCGGGCCTTAAACATTGAAATTGAAGGCGCATCGATTCAAACTAGCCTTGATCTTACGGCCCAAGCCAGGGCCCAAAAAGCCTTATTGGCGCATATTTCAGATTTAGAAAAGAAACGAAAAAATATTCAGTCAAATAAAGACAAGGGCATTCGCTTAGAGGGGCTTGTCGTCTCTTCTGAAAATTCAACGGGTTTAATTAACGTTTTTGTGGGTGGCCAAAGCTATCAGCAAACTCAATTTAATCGGGCGCTTGATGGCCATCGGCAAATTGGTTCTTTAATTAAGCCATTTGTTTATTTAACGGCCATCAGTTATGGCTTTGATGGCAAAACTGTTGACCCTTTAACGACAATTAACGATGAAAAATTTATTTGGAAATACGATCGTAAAGCATGGTCGCCTTCAAATTACGAAAAAAAATACAACGGCGAAATTCCGCTTTACTATGCCTTAAAAGAAAGTTTGAACTCACCAACGGCGCAAATCGCGCAAAAAGTAGGGCTCGATAAAATTATTGAAACCGTCAATCAAATTGGTTTTACTTCACCAATGGCCCAGACGCCATCGACCAGTTTGGGCGCAACCGAACATTACCCAACGGAAGTTTTAGAAGCCTATCGCACGTTAGCAAACTTCGGCGCGTACCAACCGTC
>JACMNA010000098.1 GCA_014378765.1 Bdellovibrio sp.
AAGCGCATTGCGCGCGTAAGAATAATGCTCCCAAATTGAATCAGCTAAAAATTCAAATTGGGTATCAATTAGTCCTTTTTCTTTATATTTATCACTTTGCCCAACAACTTCTTGCAGAAAATAGTTTCTTTTTCCCCAGTCAAAACCTTTGTGAATATTATAAGAAAGTATTTTTAGTTTCATATTATAAATTATGACACACTTAAATATATTCCGAAAGCTTCACCCGCTTTTATTTAATCCAAAAATGAACTTCAAGACTAGTTTTATGATAAAACTTCTGAATAAGTTGCGGTATAAGACTTGCTTCATTGCTAGATATACCTGAGGAGGTTTTAATGAAAGGCAAGTTACAAGCTACGGCTAAACGTGTTCTAACCAAAGTAGCGCCAGAAAAAAAGGCGAAGGTTAAGAAAACTAGCGGCAAAGCAAGCGCAAAGCGCAAAGCAGCAACGAGTAAAAAGGCAACAGTTCAACGGGCAAAAGAGAACAAAGCCACATCATTAAAATCTGCCGGATTAAGCAAAAAAACTGAAGCCCAAAACAATGAACCGCATTCTGAATTCAATCAAAAATTAGATCCTGCCCATAAGCCTGGCCACCGCAAAATGAATTTAAAAGCCGAGCTAAAAGAACAAGCTGGTCAAAAGACCGAAACCAAGAACCATGACGCCATTAATAGCTTAACTCGGGGTGATCAAATAAACCGTAATACCATTAATGCACGCCGTCTGATTCCTGGAGCTTCAATTGAAAAAAAAGGGCGTATTTCAACCAAATAAGGAAAAAGAAGATGCCGATGAATAAACAGAAAACAAAATCATCAAGTTCACCATTAGAAAAAAAACGATCCGCCCCCGAGCGGCTCAATTACGATTATGCCGACAATTATTCTGACTACGCCAACAACGAAGGCTTTCGTGCTTACCAAGATTTTTCGGAGTCTGCGCTGCACACGGGTCCGCATTTCGGTAAAGGCCCCAAGGGATATCGCCGCTCAGATGAACGCATTTACGAAGAGGCCTGCGAAGTTCTAAGCTTGCATCCAGAAATTGATGCCACCGAAATGGAAGTTAAGGTGACAGAAGGGCTGGTCACTTTAAGCGGAACCGTTGAATCTAGACACGTCAAGCGCCTAGCCGAATCGACCGTTGAAAATTTAGTTGGGGTTCATGATGTTCAGAATAATTTGCGAATTGATACCACATTGGGTTCGCGTGGCGCAACCCATACGCAAAGCGCGGCCTCGTCAGGTCGCAATTAGTTGGTCGTTTTTTTTTGAATTTTAGAATTAATATTATTTGAGATCTCAGCAATTTTCTTTTTTGCTTTTGCTGTTTTTTCAGGAATTACTTTTGTTTTAAGATGGTTAAAATCTCGCTTGATTGCATTGGTCGTTTCTAAACTGTAAACATTTGATATTAAGAAACTACACACGATAAATAAAAAAGTTCGCATAAGACCCCCACTACTATATTGGCACTGATCATCGAAAATTCAAGTTAAAGGTGAACGTAATGCCGGCAATTCCTTTAAAATTATTAGCTAGAGGAAAGTCTAAATGCGGAATGATTTGATAATCTATGATACCTTTATACAGGACCTCATTCCAGGCCACTGATAAATTATAGCCCTCAAGATGATAATGAGGCCGATTGTTAGAACTAAATAATAAACTATAACTTAGTGACGACGTATCCGTAATAAGCTGCGCAAT
>JACMNA010000099.1 GCA_014378765.1 Bdellovibrio sp.
GATGAACCAACTGTCGGGTTAGATCCAAAACAAGTGGCCGAAATTCGCGATTTAATTAAAGAACTGCGGGGCGAGCACACCATTATTTTATCAACGCATATTTTGTCGGAAGTGCAGGCGACATGTAACAAGGTCATCATTATTCACGAGGGCAAAATAGTTGCGCAAGATTCCATCGAAAAATTAGAGCGTATGAATCAAGGTTCTATTATGCTTACTTTAAAAGTAAGAAACTCGAAAGAGGCCTTAACCAAGGCCATTCGAAATATTGAAGGTGTCAACGATATTGAAATGATCACCTCTCAGCATTACCGAATTAATATGATTGAACAAGATGATCTGATCGAAAAAATTGCCAGCGAAGTGATTCGTTCGGGGGCGGGGCTGATTGAACTATCGCCCGGCCGGGCCCAGTTAGAAGATGTGTTTTTAAAATTAACTTACGGCCAAAATTCTTAATTGAGGTTAAAACATGCGTTCAACTTACGTTATTTTTAAAAAAGAACTGAAAGGCTATTTTTTTAGCCCGCTCTTTTATTTTATTGCCTTTGTTATGACGATATTATTAAGCGTAATGTTCGCCATTCAATTAGAAAAATTCGCATTCTCGGCCGCCAATGCCATGATGCAGTTCGGGGTTTCTCCACAACAGCAGAATATTCATTACGCTTTATTCTTGCCTCATCTTTCATTGGTAAATTTACTGCTTATTTTTTTGATTCCGGCTTTAAGTATGCGTTTGATCGCCGAAGAAAAAAAGATGCGCACTTTTGACTTACTTTTAACCTCGCCCATTTCATCAACCTCGATCGTTTTAGGTAAGTACTTAGCTACGCTAGTGACGATCTTTGGCTTAATCGCGGTCGCCATGATTTACCCATTGGTGTCGCGTCAAATGGCCCAGTTTGCGTGGGCGCCTACACTGATTGCGGCCTTAGGAATATTTTTGGTTGCCGCCGTCTATGCCGCCATGGATTTATTTGCTTCAAGCTTAACGGATAATGCGTTGATTGCGTTCGTGCTATCAATTGTATTTAACTTAGCGCTTTGGTTTGTAGGCGCCTTGAATGAATCTTTTGATGCGCCACTTGCTAAAAAAGTTTTAGAGCACATTTCACTGAATACGCATTTAGCCGGTCTCATTGAGGGAACTATTCGTACCAACGGATTAGTTTTTTTCGCGAGCCTAATATTTCTATTTTGTTTTCTAACCGAGCGGGTGATCGAGTCGGCCCGTTGGCGAGCGTAGGGGATACACATGAGTCAAAAAGGTAAACTTTTTTTAACGATTTCACTTCTAAGCTTGCTAGCCTTTTGCGGACTGTATTTTGCGCTAAAAGTTTGGATGCCGTTCATGTGGTTCGTACTGGCACCAGTCGCTATTGGCTTGATGGGTTGGTTAGCCGTTGACCATCGCATTCTTAAAGAGTTTTTTGGTATGAAAGCCACGAAGCAAGGTCTGAATATGGGCGCCATCATTTTTATTGCGGTAGGGTTTTTAGTGCTAGTGAATTTTATGGGCGCGCGACATTACAAAACTTATGATTTTTCTGGCAACGGAATGAACACAATTTCAGACCAGTCTAAAAAAATAATTCAATCTTTAGATGCAGATTTGCAAGTTAAATATTTCTATAAAAACGGGGCCGATCGCGCCGAAGAAAATAAAAAAGCCTTTCGTGATTTAATGAAGCGGTATCAAGATGTTAGTTCGCACTTGCAACTTGAGTTTGTTGAAATGAATGAAAAAGCAAAGCTTGCGCAAGACTTCGGCGCCAACAAGGGTGCGGGCGAAGCTTTCATTGAATATAAGGGTAAAAAAAATCGAATTGAAAATTACACTGAACAAGATTTTACCAACGCCATTATTAAGGTAACCCGTACACAGAAAAAAAATATTTATTTTTTAGAAGGTCATAACGAAAGAAACATCGACCAAGAAAAAGATGAAACATCGTTATTTGGATTTAAGCAAATGCTTGAGAAGAATTCTTATAACGTGCAAAAAATTTCTTTAGTAACAAAGGCGCATATACCGGATGATGCCGATGCTCTTATCATTGCAGCGCCAACGCAAAGTTTTCAAGATTTCGAAGTGGTGGAGATTGAAAATTATCTTAAACGCGGCGGCGGACTTTTTATCTCTTTAGATGATAAACCCGTTTCTGGATTACAGAAATTATTGACCGGCTTAGGCGTTGAATTAGAAAGCTATTACGTCTTTAACGTTTTTGATTCTCCAACGGGGTCTGTGGTAAGTGCCCAATCACCTACCGTCGGCGTACAGTACTCACCGACCAGCGAAATTACCAAAGTGTTCGGTAATACGCAGATGACGGTTTTTCGCCAGCCCCACGCGCTTAAATTAGTGAATAAGAATGATGCCATTAAGGCGGAAGCCATCGTTCGCACGCCTGAAAATGCGGTGGCCCTTAAAGAACTTGATAGCGCTGATTATCTTGGCGCGCCGCAAGCCTACACTTTAGCGGCCGAAATCACGGGACGGTGGGCGGCCAGCGAAAAGACTTTTTCAGCGGTGGTGTTTGCGGATACAGATTTTATGAGTAATATTTTGCTTTATCAAAATCTGAATCGTGATTTAGCATTAAATGCCGTTGCCGCGTTGTCGAAAGAAATTGATTTAATTTCCGTTACGCCAAAAGAAGCGCAGGCTACAAAGCTTTCAATGTCACCGCCCGAGTATAACCAATTTTATAAATTTACGGTACTTGGCATCTTTTTACCGTTACCATTTTTATTAATGACAATGAGCTTAGTACTTTGGTTTAAACGGAGGCACGCCTAATGAAATTTAAAACCACGGCGCTTTTAGGGATTGCCACCGTCGGAATCGGCCTGGGCGTTTACTTTCTTGAATACAAAAATAAACTTAACCTTGAGCTTGAAAAAGAAAACAGTTCGCAAATTATTACGTTTAGTGGCGATCAGGTTAATTTTATTGAACTGCAAAAAAAGAAGCAAAAAATTACGTTACAAAAAAGTGAAAAAGGCTGGACGCTTCTAGAGCCAATTCAAGACCAAGCCGATAACGATAAAGTTGAAGAATTAATTAACGGACTTATTAAAGAAAAAAGTATTGCCGTGGCTAAAGCGGGCACACAACTATCGGAAACTGATTTGAAAGACTATGGCCTAGATGATCCTGAAGTCGTTTATATTTTTAAAAATAACTCGGGAAGCTCGCACAAAGTCACCGTAGGTTCGCAGAAGAATTTTGAAGGCAATGCGTTCATACGACTTGATTCTGAAAATCGTGTTCTGGTGGCCAATACGGCGTGGTACACGCAAGGGCAAAATGCATTAATCTATTATCGCGAAAAGCGATTATTTCGTTATCAATTGGCCGCCGTTAATGAAATGAAAGTGAAATCTCTGCAAGATCAGTTTTCGATTAAAAAAGTCGACGGAAAATGGATTGTTGATAGTTCTGATTTCGATTTAGATCAGAATAAAGTTCACGATATGTTAAAAAAAATTGCCGAAGCATCAATTCTAGAATACGTGATTGACGGTGAGCCTTCAACAGCGCTATTGAAAGAAAAAGGGCTAATAAAAAGCCCGGTGCGCGTTCAACTTAATCGGGGCGACTTAATTTGGTCTGCCGAAATTAATCAAAATGAAAAAGAAAAAAGTTTATTTGCAATTACCGATCGTCCTACAAATTTAGTGCGTCTTAATATTACCGATTGGGAGTTTTTTGGTAATCTCACGCTTGATTCACTGCGCGACCGCAGTAATTTAACCAGGTTTAACATCGATGATGTAAAAAAAATCTATTATAAAACAAATAACAAATCATTAAGTTTTGAAAAAGAGGGAGATCACTGGAAGCCTTCAGTAGCGCTAACGGGTAGCCAAAGCTTCGACGAAAAAACGCTACAGGCCGCCTTAAACCGGATACACGATTTAGTCATTAGTGAATTTATTAACAAGGGTGCAAATGAATTTCGCGGTACTGATATGGTCATCTTAAAAGCCGGCTCCGATCGTTTGGTTTATCAATTAAATTGGGGACCCGAATTAAAATTAAAGCGCCATGGTGCCGAGAAAAATTATTATTATGCCCGTACGCAATTAGATCCGCTCATTTTCGCTTTAGAAAAAAGTAAAATTGAATCTTTAGGTTTTGATAAAATTATTACATCGGCGCAAAATGCGGTTCATGCTAAAAACCTAATATCAAGCGATGATACCCAATCAGAAAAAAGCCAAGAGGTAAAGCAATGACCCACGCTCAGCCAATGAAGGCGCCGATTTTAGTTAAATCACCAACCCGCGTTGACTTAGCTGGGGGCACTTTAGATATGTGGCCCCTTTATAGTTTTCTAGGTAGCGCACTTACGATTAATCTGGCCATCGATATTTGCACTCATGTTGAATTTAAATCGCGACCACACTTAGGCATTAAAATTACTTCGCTTGATTTAAAAAAAGATTGGGAATTTTCTAGCATCGCCACTTTTTTAGGGGCGCTTGACCCTCACTTGCACTTGTATCAAAAAGTATTTGAAAAATTCTGCACCGAGCTTTCTAATTTGCCCCATGGCTTTGAGGTTACGACCTCATCTGAAAGCCCCATTGGCGGGGGCTTGGGTGGTAGCAGTAGTTTAGTGATTTCAATTCTGAAAGCCACTTATCAATTGCTTGATTTAAAAATTCCAAATCCGAATGAATTGGTGCATTTAGCTCATAATATCGAAGCGCAAATTTTAAAAACTCCAACCGGCACGCAAGATTATTTTCCGGCAGTGACTGGCGGACTTAGTTTTATTGATTACAGTGCGGTTGGCATCAAACAAAAAGTTTTTCCAATTGCAGGAACTCCCTTTGAAGATCATTTCTTGTTGGTCTACACCGGCAAATCTCACCAGAGCGGTCTAAACAATTTCGAGGTTCTGAAATCTTGCGTTGAAGGTGATCAGAAAGTATTATCCGCGCTGCAAAAGATAAAAAGCATCGCGCTAGGAATGCAAGTCTGCATTGAAGATAAAGCCTGGGGTGATTTACCAAAGCTGTTTCAAATGGAATATGATGCGCGCATAGAACTGACCCCGGCCTTTAGCAGTCCAGAAATTGAAAAATTAGCAAAAATTTGTGTGGCTGCTGGGGCGCTAGCAGTTAAAATATGTGGAGCGGGTGGTGGTGGCTGTGTTTTAGTTTGGGTGCCGCCAAGCCAACGAGAAAGGGTGATTCAAGTATGTCAAAACGAAAACTTCCAGTGCTTGAACGCGCGCCCCGTAAGCCCGTTGAATTAATCCAAGGGTCAAAGGTCGTTCGTTTTGTGGGCGTGTCGTTAGGCGGCGGAAAGTCTGATAAAGCTTGCGTCGCCATCTTAGAGTACTATCCCGAAAATAAAAAAATATTTTTATCACGCTTATTTGAAAAAATAAAATCAGATGAAAAAATTTCGGGCGATTCTAAAATTCATGCGCTGATAGATCAAAACAACGTTGATATTGCTTACGTTGCCTTCGATACCCCGTGGAATTTACCCGCGTGTGTCACTTGTCAGAAAGTGTGCCCCGGCGCGGAAGTTTGCAAAGACCCGCATATCGATTGGATGTGGAAACATCATAACGAAAAAGTTTCTAAAAAACGTCCGAAAAAATTATTTACGCCTTACACGCAGCGTACAATTGAAATGTATCTGCAGACTGAACTTGAGCAGCCTTTTCATATGCACCACGCAATGGGCGCTAATTCAGCCCCGTTACTGGCGCGCGCATCATTTTTAAAAAAGCGTTTAACGGCCGTTGATTGCATCGAAGTTTTCCCGAAGCTAACTTTGTGGCGGTTAGGAAAATCTCTTAACATGATGGAGTCTCAGTTAACCGATCACCGCGCGGCCTTTGGCGGTGACGAATCACGAGCTCAGTTTCTGCAAACTCTGAATGATAATGATATCGCATTTATTTACACGCAAGACATGAAACACATGGTTGAAAATAATCACGCTTTCGAAGCCTTTTTATGTGGTTTCACCGCATTTCTAAAATACAAAGGCTTAACCGAGAAAAAGCCAAAAAACTTTCCCAAAAATGAAGACTGGATCGAATTCCCTACGCAAGATTTGAAATTAAAAGATCTTTAAAAAAAAATCTCAGTGAAATTGGTAGCTTTTATGATAGCCTTGAGATCATGCTTAACAAGCTGTTTGTCCCTTTTATTTTAATATTGGTTTCACAAATTACGTTGTCGCAAATTTTCATTCCTTTTTCTTTTTGGTCGGGAACTCCAGCGCCAACCCTATCGATTTCCGATGGATCAACTTATGATTATGGAACTATTGCCATCAACATTGATACCGATAAGACGTTTGTGGTTACAAATACCAGCTCATCGGGAGCTGCGGCTACGATTTCTGCAGCAGCGTTTGGCGGAACTCGATTTAATTTTAAGGGTGGTACTTATCCAGGTACCGGTGGCTCTTGCTCAACGGCGCTGGCGGCAAGCGCTTTTTGTACAATTGTTGTCACCGCTAGGTCGGCTACTGGCGCAGCTTTTAATGATACAATTACACTTAACTATAAAAATACCAAGAATACGGCCGCATTTGTTGCGACTCGTGCTTTAACTGCGATTTTTACATCAACGCCAACAAATATTGGGATTATCGCAGCTGATTTTATGAAGGTGAATGACTGTGTTGCGGTTACTTTTCAATCGCAAGATAATTTAGGTAACCCACTAAATGTTCTAACTAATACAACTATCACACTGATTATTAATAATGCCACGGCCTCAAATTTTTACACAACTTCGGCCTGTGGTACAATTACCACTACCCGGGTCATCACAGCCGGAACAAACTCAGTTGTTGCCTACTTTCGAAGTACAACTGCAAACCAATCGGGAATATTAGTTGGAACGGCAGCCGGCCTAGTCTCGGGGTCAAAAAATATAATCGTGACCGCGGCGCCCACCAAACTTCGAATTGTTGCTGCACCCCAAATGAAAACTGTAACATGCACATCACTAACGGTTAATACGGTCGATACTAATAATTATTTTTCTAATGCTGGCTCATTAATCACGGTTAATCTGGCCACTACCGGCGCCAATATTTATTATTCCGATGTGGCTTGTGGTAGCATTATTACCTCTACCTCAATTGCATCCGGAACTTATGAAAAAATAATTTATACTCAAAACTCGACAATTCAAACAAATACAATTACGGCTTCAGATAATGCCGCGGTTTTAGGTTCCGATACGGCCAGCGTGAATTTTTTAACTACGTTGACCTGGTGGAATACAACTTGGACAAAAAGAATTCGAATTGATATAAACAATTCTGATCAGGCCACGACGTTTACGAATCAACCTGTATTGGTTAAGTTAACCCCGACAAATGTGAACTATTCGTTAATAAATGCGAATGCTTCTGATTTGCGTTTTGTCGCCTCTGATGATTTAACTTTAGTTGATCACGAAATTGAAAGTTGGAACAGCGGCGGTACGTCAGAAATATGGGTAAGAGTTCCTTCGATTGCGGCCAGCACAGATGCCGGTTACTTTTTTATGTATTTTAATAATAGCACCGCCTCTGACGTTCAAAATAAAACCGGAGTTTGGATTAATTACTGGTCGGTGTGGCACCTTGATAATGATCCGGCTGGAACCGCACCCCAATATCTTGATTCAACCTCGGGCGCACGTAACGGCACAAAGGTCTCGACCCCAACCCGAATTTTAGGTGTGATTGGGTATGGGGCTGGTCTCAACGGTGCCACTGATGCCGTAGATATTAATTCTAACTTAGCGACAGTGTTAGGCGTTACTAGCACCTTCTCAGCGTGGATTCGCACTACACAAACGGGCAACAACACGTCGTATCTAGCGCCTGGTATAACCGGAATCGAAGAGGCCGGCGGTGCCAATGACATCTTTTTTGGATGGATTGATGGTGCAGGGCTCATTGGAATTACAGCCGGTAACGGAGCAAATGCAAAATCAGGTTTTGTAGTAAACAATGGTGCTTGGAGACACGTTACGATAAATCGTTCCTCGGCGACGGGGGCTGTTAGATTTTTCATTAATGGTGTTTTTCAAAACACTGCGACCTCAGAAACTGGAAATAAAACGACATATTTTGATTTGTTGGGCGAAATCGGCGACACCGGTGGCACCCCAATGAATTACAACGGAGATATTGATGAAGTCCGAATTTACGACACTGTTCGTACAGATGCGCAAATTCAAGGTGACTACAAATTTATGATGAACACGAATCTATTGTACAATTCGACTGAGGTTTATCCCTAACTTTTAGGTTTATACGAGATCAGTTAATTAAAAAGTTGCTAATTTTTTCTTCTAGGTTGACGGAGCTTCCAATAGATATCCAGTCAACAATTGAATTTTTATTAACAAATATATATGTTGGAACTTGAGTAATTTTAAATTTCTTTACTAATTGGCCATCCAAATCTTGGCCGATTATAAACGGCAGATTTTCTTTTTCCATGTAGTCTAAAATTGTTGCCCGATCATCTTTGTAGTTAATGGCAATGAGGCTTTCAGCGCGCAACTTACCTTGTGCGGCTAGCCTACTCAATTTAATAAATTCAATACGGCAGTTGGCACAATCGACTGCCCAAAAGAATAATATTAAATTTTTATTAATTTGAGGAATCGAAATTTCTTCTCCAGAAATTCGTTTGATTACCGTTAACTCTAGGCGACTTTTTTCGATCAAGTATTTATTTAAAA
>JACMNA010000100.1 GCA_014378765.1 Bdellovibrio sp.
AGTGCCTTCCATCGATGGCGGACGTGTTTCTAAACGCACCACGTGTTCTTGCATCATTTGTAACTCGGCCGCATCTTCGACCGTGATAACGCGCTCGTGGGCGGGAATAAATTGTGAAATCATATTCAGTAAAGATGTTTTACCCGAACCGGTACCACCACTGATAACAATGTTGTAACCGTATTCGACTGCGATTTTTAAAAAGTCGAGCATATTTTTATTGGCACTACCGAACTCGATATATTTTTCAGAGTTGATTCCGCCTTTTTTAAATTTACGAATGGTAAGCGCCGGTCCGTCAATCGCTAGTGGTTCAATGACGGCGTTAACGCGGCTGCCGTCTTTTAGGCGGGCATCGACGTATGGAGTTGAGCTATTAATCTGTCGACCTAATGGCGTTACGATCCGCTCAATAATTCTGCGCAAGTGATCGTTTGAAGTAAATTTAATTCCGCTTAATTGAACTTTGCCGCTTTTCTCGATGAATATTTTATTGTGACCATTAACCATAATTTCGGAAATGGCTGGGTCAGCTAACATATCTTCTAAGGGGCCTAAGCCTAATGCTTCTTCTAAAACTTCTTTTACTAGCTTTTGGCGTTCATCGCGGGCCGAGTCAGGCGCTTCTTTATCAACGATACTTGCGATATCACGCTGCGTTTTGCCGCGAAGTTCTTTTTCTTTACCTTCGCTATCGCCGGCTTCGGCTAATATTTTTTTAAGATCAATTGTTCTAATCAGTTCAGAGTGAATTCGTAATTTTAGTAACGTGCGCGCATCGTAGCCGTGCGGGTTGGCATTGGTCGATGTGACGGCCGCCGTCGAAGTGGCTACCGCGGGCTTCGGACGGCTAACGGTTTTCAGTTTTTGTAAAAGTCCGCCGGTTAATTTACGAACTAAATCAAAGTAAGCTAACGACAAGGTTGATTTGGGGTTTGCCACCACAAACGGTTTTGATTCTCGCAAAGAAGCCGAGGTCGTTGCTTCATCAACCGGAATCAGCACCAACGGAGTTAAACCTAAGTGCTGACCAATCACTTGGGGTTGCAGCCCCGCATTCGAATATTTATTTAATACTAACTGAAACATTTCTTTTGGATATGTCTGCGTGAGCAATTCGTTAATCATTCTTTGTGTTTGTTGAACGACTAAAATTTCAGGCGTTGCCACGATCGTAATGGCCGTAGCTTCTTGTAAGACAGCCGTTTGCATTGGGCCCAAGTCATTACCTAAATCAACGATGATATATTTAAAACTACGCGAAAAAAATTCGATTAGCTTCGACAAATTTTCGGGCGACACATTTAAGATTTCTTCAGGGCCGCGCACGGCGCCAAGATAAGAAAAGCCTGATGGATGCTGAGTTACGATTTGTTGTAAAGGTGTAGCATTTAAAGACTGAGTCGAGTTAGCTAATTCACGCAAAGTTTTAATTGGTTTTATGCCGGTAATAATATTTTGGTCACCAACACTTTTTGAATCGCAGTCGATCAATAAAACGGGTACACGTAATTCTAAAGTAAACGCCGCCGTTAAGTTCGCCGCGAATACAGATTTACCCACGCCGCCTTTGCCGCCAACTACCGCGATTACATGACACTGAGGATTAATTGCCAATGGACCTCCACGTAATCTTTTCGGCCGAAATGACCCATTTCTATACTCGACTTTGGTGGCGACTTACTCTCTTAAACGAAACTTCTTTTTAACTTGGTCTACGCCGGCACTGGCTGAAGATTTAATGATCGGCGTAATGAATACCACAAACTGTGAATTCTTACGTGCATAGTTACGACCCTGTCTTAGGGTAATGATAGCGTCTTTGTTGTCTTGCGGACCACCGAAGCTGTTGCTGTTCTGCTTTTTAATGAGTCCGCCAAAGGCCGCGCTTTGGCGGTCGCGGACGCTAATCTGAGTTTTGATTTTCGTTTCATTGCTAGAATTTTCATTCGCATCGTTTACTTGAACACTTAGCTGTTCTAATTGAATTAAACCTGACCGTTCAGATTTGATTCTTGGAATTAATGAAAGACTAACCCCGGCCTTTTGACTTATAGCTACTTTTGATCCGTTTTCACCGTCGCGGTATCCAATTGCCAGGTCAACTTTGCGTTCGATATTTCCAGAAATTCCGTCTTGAATTAGAATTGAAGCCGTATCTAAAACTTTCGCAAAGCCGTGATATTTTGCCCAGCGCAATTTAGGTAATAGATTATTTAAAATCTGGGCGGTTTCACCTAGCGTCGACGTCGGACCACGATTCGCAGTACTGCCGATGGCGCTTAACGAAGGCGTAAAATTAAAATCAAAACCTTTTGAGTAGCCATCACTAAATTCAACAAAGTGGGCCACAACCTGAATCATTTTTGGCGGAGGCTCAACTTTGTCTTCATCTTTTTTAATCGTGATTAAATTAATGACCATACTACTAATCGTACCCGCACTTTTGCGACCCATTATTTTAATATGTTCAGTTTCCGGAGCAATGTCGACGACAACGTCGGGCATGTAAAGTTCAACGATTGAGGTGATTCGATCCTTTTCTTCTTTATTGTTAACTTGACCCTCTAATTTTAAATAGTCGCCAACGGCCGTTATAGAAACTTCTGGATTGTTCACGTCACGAGAAATATATTCTGCGATTTTTTTACGAGCAATCGGACTTAGTGTGACTAACGTCGTAACTTTATCACGACCGTAATTGGCAACCACTTGCGAGATTCTAATTAAGTCGCGGGGTAAGATCGCGTAACCGTCTATTAAAATTTTGCTATTAACAATTTTAAACTCAATGCCTTCAATGTCGCCAAGTAAGGATTGAATTTCACGCATCGACTTTTCGATTGTATCGTCGCGGATATCAAATCGTAGTTCGACTAATATTTGACCGGTTTTTTTATCGTTAATTGTCGCAATACCGTTACCAACTTTTTTGGGTGTGATTCTAAAAAAATCGGTGCCTTTAATTCTTTTGATATCAAAAAAATCGGTTCGACCTTTAAGGATTGTCGGGCGGTCGGGGATTAAAAGCTCTTCGTCTTTTTCAACCCCGGCAATTAAGTTCACGTGGCGGCGAATTCGTTTTCCGTTTGGTTTTTCCGTTGAGATTTCTTCGTCGTCGGGTTCAGCGGCTTTTTCGCTGGTTTTAGCGTCTTGGGCAAATAGCTTAAAGCTGTATGAAAATGTGAAAATAATTGCGAAAATCAGACTATATAATTTTAGTTTCATCCCAACTAAAATTATATAGTTTATCGACCTGGATTGCTATTGGAGTTTTGAGGTTGTTGAACTGTATAACCACTAGACGGGACCGAAGTCCTGTATTGAATTGAGTCAGCCGACGAAGCGGGAAGACGTGGAGCCATCTTACGATCGTGCGGATTACGTAATAAGAAATAAAGGCTGCTTGAATTCGTTGAAACTAAATAAATTAAATCTTGCGCCTGCTGAATATCCGCTTCAATTGTGATCGTTGAGTACTTCGTATCGCCTGTCAAAGTTGTTTGCACCAAGGCTTTACCAGACGGATCGCGCTCGATCGTACGTGGTAAGTTATTATGAACATTTACGCCCGTTGCTAAGATAACTACGTCTTGCATCAAGATACTCACTTCACGCTTTTGCGCAGCCCCTTTTCCTGAATCGACGACGGCCATAATATCAACGCGATCTCCGGGGCGAATCAACCGCGCGTTGGCTCGATCATCATTAACCGGAATAGTGACGGCGCGCTTATTTGGCGACACCTGAATGGCCATTCCCGTCTCTGGGCCAGGTTCTAAGACTTTATTTTTAGTAAGGGTTTGTTTTTGCTTAATCGGAATCGCGGCCACTCCGCCAACGACTTCGGGAATCGAAGAATAATAATCAGGTTCAACATCGGCACGGTTTTTCTCAACCACTTCTAAAACGTCATCGTAGATCGTATCCATTTCACGAATGTCAGCTTTAGCCACGACGACTCGTACTTTATCGCCGGTTGATTTATCTAGTTCAGCTTTTTTTTCTTGCGAGTACGAATACAACATGAAAGTTGCAAACACGCCGGCACCGATTGAAATCCACAAATTTCTTGATTCATTGGGTCCCATAAATATTGACTCCTACTCACCACAATCGGCAGTTATACAAATTCCATAAACGGTCTTGACCCATATTCTAGGCGTTTGTATTGAATTTCCCTCTTGGGGTTTATAGCCCGTGTTAACCGTCCAAATATTATTATCACTACCTTTACCGGCGTAATTACGCTCGCTTTTGGTACTAGCTAGACCACGCTTTGGATCGTCTTCAACGTAGTTAAAAGTAATCGCGCGCAAGGTAACAGGCCACTTTCCAATCTCACGACCCTCAAGATCAACGGCGCCATCTTGGGTTGTACCATGAACGCGGTTGCCGGCTCGCTCATAATTAGTATCATCACCACCCGGACGAAAGTAGACTAGGTTAGATTTAAAAGGAAAAGTTTCTAAAGAGTAATTGTAAGATGCAATCGAATTTAAAATGCCGGAGTGAACGGCTCCGAAGAAACCTAACGAAAAATTAAAAACCATCACTAGCATAAATAACACGGGGATGGATTCAATGATTGCCATGCCTTTTTCAGATTTTTTGAATTTTCTTTTTTTATTTTTTAAGAAAGACATGTTAGCACCCATTGTCTTCCTGGCCAACGCCATAAACGTCGGCTGGATTTATTGGGGGAGGACTGCTTAAGCCCTGAGTCATAGTTTGAAATTGGTCAATCTGGCTTATGCCTTCGCGAAATCGTTTCTTAAAAAACGTTTTGCATTCTTCCGTACTAGGGCTTCGAATTATAAAAGCGCGAATTGGAAAAGAAAATGAATCTTTGTCTTTAGCAACTTTACCTAAAAATGGAATTTGCAAACTTGAAAATAATTTTAATTTAATGACGGCGCTTGCTCCCGTCCACGGTTGGCGGCGTTCGCCCCCGGCACTGTTATTGGCTAAATCTGATGATGTTACTTTATTGCTAAAGCTAGAATCAACTTTAGCTAAGTCACCCACGGTTACATCACTTAATTCAAACCAACCGGCCCCACCTTGAGTAGCCAGCATCGGAAATTGTTTTCGTAAATTTTTAAATTTTTCTTTCGCAGATTTATTTGCATCGACTTCGGTTACG
>JACMNA010000101.1 GCA_014378765.1 Bdellovibrio sp.
GGGCAAGAATACTGCTAAAACCGCCAGTGACGCCGCAATCGCCGCTGGCAGAACCTCTTTAGATCCATCCAGGGCGGCTTCGTAAGCGGTTTTACCCATACGATGATGGCGTACGATGTTTTCTAAAATCATAATCGCATCATCGACAACGATTGAAATTGATAGTGTTAAAGCTAACAACGTAAATAAATTTAAAGTGAAACCAGAAAAATAAAGAACAATAAAAGTTCCAAGAATTGAAGTCGGAATCGAAAACAAAATATTAATTGATGAACGAAAACTGCCTAAAAATAAAAAACAAACTAAAATTGTAATGATCGAAGCGGCCCAAAGTTTTTCAATGGTTAAATCGACGGTGGCTTTGGTAGCATTTGTGTTGTTTACGTTGACTCGGTACCTTAAACCTTCAGGGTACTTAATTTGATCTAACTTTTTCATAACGGCATTTGCGACTTCAACTTCATTCGTGCCGCGTTGTTTTTTAATCTCAATCGTTACCGCGGGTTTACCATCGACGCGCGCGACTCTTCTAACATCGGCAAAGCTATCTTCAACTAGCGCCACGTCTTTTATGTGAAAAGCTTTTTCCTGAATCAGCTGCCCGCCCCGACGCTGAATAGGAAAGTTAGCGATTTCTTCGACAGTTTTAGCTTCGCCTAAATAACGAACGCGGATTTCGCGTTTTTCGTCGACGAATTGCCCGGCCGCGCTTTCTAAATGCTGACTGCGAACGGCTTCGATTACATCGGTAACGCTTAGATCAAGGGACTTTAACTTTTTAGCGTCAAGCCAAACGCGTAGATTTCGATCGGGAAATCCGCCAGTGCTTACTTCGCCCACCCCCGGAATAAATTGCAGTTGGTCTAGTAAAGAATCTTGCGTCCACCGAATATTTTCTTTTATATCGCGGTCACCAAAAATTGAAATTCGTAAAATCGGTTCTTCTTCTGGATTCGTTTTACGAATAATAGCGGGGTCAACGCCGGCCGGAAGCCTCAACTGGCTTAAAGCCGTTTGCACTTCTTGCAAAGCCACATCAATGTTACGATTAATTTCAAACTCTAATGTGATTGAAGCTGAACCTTGCGACGCCGAAGAACGCATTTCTTTAATGCCTTCGACGGACAGTAACCGTTGCTCGGTGCTGTCAATAATTTCACTTTCAACAACTTCAGGCGCGGCCCCCGGATAAGAAATATTTATATTTAAAATCGGAAAGTTTACGTCTGGCATTTGACTAACGCCCAACTTATTTAAACTAATCGCTCCAAAAATAATCATGGCCGCCATAAGAATCCAGGCGAATACAGGTCGTTTTAAGGAGATTTCAATTAAATTCATGAAAATCCTGTGTCGGCAGTTTTTATGTATTTTAGAATTAAGCTTTCGATTGAATCTAAATACTGTTCAACCGATTGCATGATATTTTCAGTTTCAAGTAATTGAATATTTTCAGTAATATTTTTTTTCAAAAATGGCGCCATCCATGGCTCGATAGAAATTACGCCCTGTTGATATAAAAACTTTAGACAAAAATGTAATTTTAATAAAGAAATATTTTCGGTCACACTCACGGCGCGTAAAGCGTGACCAGTTAAATTAAATAAAAAATCAGAATTGGCATCGCCCTCTTGGCTTACGTGTGATACGCAGTTAACCACAAATAAAGCTAATTCAAGTTTATCGTAATCACTGCGAATCGATTTAAAATCATCAATTAAAATAGCCTCGTTAAGCGTTTTCATTTTGCCCGACTCGGCCGAATCACGGTAGGTCAGCGTTACGTAATGGATCGGCTCTAAAATTCCGCCGCCAAAACGCTTTTTGCTTTTTAGGGCACTGCGAGCCATAAATGAAGATTTCGAACCGTTTGATCCTAGTGCGTGAATAATTAAATCGGCCTCGCCATATTTAATTTTTTTAAGAATTATAAACCGATCTTGCTTTTCACGCATGGGCCCTTAGGGTAGAACATTCCATTGGCTGAGTCTGCGAATTTTTTCGACCGCATTAGGTATTTTAAGAGTCAAATCATCATCTTTTATAAAGGCATCTAACGAGATGATACAAAGACCGCGAAGTAAAATCTCGCTTTCAGACTCTTTCCACCAGTTTTTCCACGATTGTAGAACCCAAAACGGATAACGGCTGGGTGCGAAGCAATGAAAATCAGTTAAACCTAACTCTTCTTGCAAGGCGGCCCCGCTTAAGTCTTTAAAGTGAAACACGACGCGATCGGTAACGCGCGGGGGAATCATGGCGTATTGGTGCAAATACAGCATTTTCGTTTCAAACTTTTTTTCAACTAAATTCAGAAGCAATTCATCTTCTTGGCCGCTTAGTGATTTTATTTGAGCGCCATTCAAATCTTGGTAGGCGCCAATTAAACTTAGCGCTTTCATTTTGTCGGTCATAACCACCGCGCACGAGTCATCGGAAAGTATTGAATTTCGAACGATTAAGATCGAATAATTTGCTAAAACTATTTCTTCAGTGGCCCGGTGGGTAATTTGGATCGAAAAAATTCTTTTTTTTGCTAACCGGTCATGAATTTCTTGAACTTCTTTTTCTGAAACTAATACTTCACCTGTGATTTCATTTTCCGAAGCCCACATAACAAAATTTGTTTCAGAATTAAGTGATTCAATATATTCTGTCCACGTCTGGGTTTCGGTCTTAGTTTGCATTGGGGTAGCGGCCCGTAACCAATGCGGCGTTAAATTTTCAATGAGGCTTGAGCCATTTTTTACCACGCCTAAATGATTTTTGTGCGAAAGATATTGTTGTAAGCCCATCGCCACATCGTAGGCCGCAAGACTGGCATTCTGATAAGCTCGAACTAAGTATCTGCCCTGAAATAAACTTTCTGATAATTGCGAATTTAGCTGGTGGTATTTTTCATTCGAATAGTGTGATGTCATGTGAGTCTATTTGAAACTGAAACTGGCTACCTTGAAAGCAGTGACTGGGCTGACTCGACTAATGTCTGGAATTTTTTTGACTCACATCCACTTGGACAGTCACATCATTTAGAGTTTAAATAATGAAACGAGGTAACAATGAAAAATATTTTTGTAAAATTAACGTTTATTTGTCTTTTCGCTGCTCCGGTGAGTTCAATGGCCATTGTTGAACTGCGCGCCTCTTACGGCGGATTAGGTAGCAACCAGTCACTCAAAGATCTTTGTACGAATTGTACAAATTCATCTAATGCCCCGACCATTGTTCCGACCACGGGTTTTGGCGCCGACTTAATCGTAAAAATCCCACTCGTGCCCGTCGGCATTGGTGCACGCTACGAAGGAATGGGTTTAAACTTAAACTCGAATGGTTATGAAGCCGAATTAAAATTTACGCGCACGGCGCTTTTACTTAACTACCGCTTAATCGATACGATCGTGCATTTTGGTCCGATTGTTTCTTACGGATTGTCTCATACCGGTAATTTACTTTTGAAAGAAAATGGAATTACGCGAATTGATTTTACGGCTAGCAAAATGACTTCTTACACAGCGGGCTTAGAGCTCACCGTTAAGCCCCTGGTGGTTTTACCTTTGATTGTCGGAGCCGAAGCCGGCTACATGGGATTCAAATGGGATGAAACGACTAATAGCATCGACAGTTCCAAAAAGAACGTCGATCTTAGCGGCTACTACATGAAAGTATTCTTAGGCCTCGATATTTAATTGACCGTTAACTATGCCCCCCGGCTCACGCAAACACGAGCTCGGGGGTTATCTACTAATTAAGCCTAGGCCTGTGGCTAGTTCAGTGTGAACCACTTTTGACCGATTAAAACGACATGACTTGTAAGTTAAAAAATCGGTACGTTGCTGCACTTATTTTATTTTTATTTAGCGCGAACACGTTCGCTGAGACTTTTCGTTTGAATGCGAACTACTTTGTGCGCAGCGGACTTGAAAATCCTGACGACGAAGACATGCCCTTAAAGCCCAAGAATTTTATAGATGAATCGAATAAAGTTGGCGTTTTAAATAAAGGCACCGAATTCGAAGTTATGCAAATCGTACAACTAGCAAACGGCGCCGAAGCTTTGCAAATTAAAGTTACGCAAGTCAGTAACAAAAGTTATTTCAAGGCATCTTCTAATGGCATTTGGATTTATAAAAACAATGAAAAACATTTCACCAATATTAGTGAAGGCGCACTGGTTGATTCTAAACCTAGATTTGAACCAACTCCCAGAGCGGAAACTCAAGCTAAGGCAAAATGTGTCGAGTGTGATAATGTTAAAAAACAATCAGATCAAACTGCGCAAAACTTTAAAGACTTAAGCGCAATACCTCGTGCGGTTGAACAAGATAAAAATGAAGTAAAACCCACTAGCAAAATGCCACCGAAGCCCGAACCGGTACCGGTCGTAGTCGCGAAACCCAAGCCAAGCAGCGCAACTGCGATTTTACCAGTGACGGATGATAAAACCAAAGTGGCCGATCAAATTATGAATAAAGATAAAGACCCAACCGCTGCCAGCGCTGTGCCAAGTGGTTTATCTAAAGTTGAGCGACAGGTAGCAAGATATCGTAATAGTTCGCAACTTAAGGCCGCACTGGCTTCGGCAGATGTTGCCGCGATGGATGAAACAAATCGCCAATGCCATAAATATGTAAAAGATGCTTTGATGGCGACAGATGCTAACGGCAATGCTTTATTAACAAATCGATATGTCGGAGTTGCGGCTAGAACTGGACTTAAAGGACTAGAACAAGCAGGATTTATAAATTTAATGAAAATTGAACCTTACTCTAAAATTAAAAAACCAAGTCAATTTCCGAAGGGTACCGTTCTTATTTACTCTAGTCATCGCGACTGTCCGAGAAAATTAGATAAAAGAAGGCGTCCCATCGGCCCACGCATTCCAAATTGCGGGCATATTGAAATGAAAACTGGTGATGAAAATCAAGATGGCTATGTTTACGATACAAAAACCAGTAAACCAATCAATGAAACTGAGTTCGGCTTACGCCATGGTTCAAGTTATAAATTAATTGGCGCTATGATCAAGCCGATGGGGGACTAATGAAAACTTTTTTCTATTCATTTTTTATATTAATCTTAAGTTATAATGTCTTTGCTAAAGAACTTACTGAAGTTGAACGCGGCCGGCGCGCTTCACTTTCAATTCGCATTGCCAATTACTCTGAAAAAACAGTTCGAGAACTGCCCGCTACCTTTAAAGCTGATATCGAGCAATTTGCTAAGTTTAAATTAACCGAAGCTAACGATCTAGAGCTAGTCAAAAATGTTGTTAAAATATTACTTATCGTTGATGTACCTGAAAAAGATGGGGGCGATCCATCACGTATGACGTTGGATTGGGTGCAACCTAGTTACGTGCTGCACCCGGCTTTATTTAACAAAGCTTTTAAACAACTTGATAACCCTAAAAATCATAAGCAACTAGTTGCCTTCAAAAAAATTCTTGAAGTTGCTGAGATAGAAAACTAAATCCCCGCCTTATGCCGATCTTGATCATCTAATACCGACTGTATGCCCCCCTTGAGGGCCGGACGATACGCCAAGTGATTAATGTCATAGATAAAATTAGAACCGTTTAAACCCGGCGTCTGCCACTCAGGTCCTAAGCGAATTGCATCGACTGGGCACGCTTCTTCACAGTAACCACAAAACACGCAGCGGAGCATATCAATCTCGTACGCGATCGGAAACTTTTCTACTTGCGCATCGGGATGTTCGCTAGCGATGATTTTAATACAATCGGCTGGGCAGTTCGTCGCACACAACATGCAAGCCGTGCAGCGAATGGCGCCGTCTTTTTTGACCGTTAAGATATGATTTCCCTTGAAACGAGACGAGTACTCGTACTTCTCTTCAGGGTAATTCAGCGTCAGCATTTGTTTTTTATTAAAAAGATTTTTAATCAAATGCTTAAACGTAATTCCTAGCCCGATTAAAATTCCCGGCAGGTACCACTTGTTATCGTTATTTTTTGTTACAACTGACATTATAACCGCCCTCGGGTGAATAAGAATTCATTTTTCTTGCGATGCTCAAGCGTCACTTGATCTTTACGCGTGCTGGCCGGAGTGAGTAAACTATTATCTGGATGCCCAACGACTTTAATTTCGTGACCCGCAATTAATTGCGCCGCTTCAACACCGGTTAAAGCTTCGCTAACCAGAGTGGTTGCGCGCTTAAACTTCTGCGCCAGGCCTTTAAAATTAATGAAGGTTCCTTCTTTTTCAACGTACGTTTTAAGTGGAATCTTAGTAACCGTATTGTTGCCAGAGTAATCGCGAAGCTGCTGAATATTAACGGCCGTGAAATAAATTAAATTTTTCGCGGTCGTGAATAAATTAACTTTTGCGGTCAAATCTGGAAATACCGGAATATTTTCTGGACCAAATACCACCAGGTGAGTGATCTTTCCTGATTTAAGCCCGTCTTCTAGATTTTTCCATGGGTTTTTAATTCCATTTTTTTCTAAAATTTGTAGAAGCCCCTTGGTGTTTGGATTTTTATCTCCGCGCAATAACAATCCGTCAAATTCTTCGAAAATTTCTGGGTTATTCACCCAGTGAAAAATATTTTTTGTTTTAAAAGTGTTTTGAAAATTAGAAAGAATGGCTTCGTACTCTTCAACCGTGTGTTGTCCGGTTAGTACGACGGCGATTTCACTGGCGGCGGCTTTCATTAAACTTTGGTAAGCATCTTTTACCGCGGTGCCGGCATGCATTTCTGGAAGCCACTGCCCGTTCGCAAATTTCTGCCCCTTCAGCAAGCGCACTTCTTTATTTACAACTTTGTAAGTGTCGCGACCTTCATCGCACATCCAGTAGCCGTTTACTTCTTCATTGAAACGCGGCTTCACGCGGAAGACGCCTTCTTTATTGAAGTAAACTTTGACGTTACACCCCGTTGAGCACCCATTACAGATGGTGTCGGCATCTTTAAGATACCAAACGCGCTGTTTGAAACGAAAGTCTTTCGAAGTTAAAGCCCCAACCGGGCAAATATCAACCGTGTTTAAAGAGTATTTGTTATCGAGTGGTTTTCCATCGTGGGTACCGATTTCAGAGTGATCACCGCGACTGAAAATTCCTAACTCATTGGTTTTTGATACTTCATTTGTAAAGCGAACGCAGCGTGAACAAAGAATACAGCGTTCTGAATCAAGAACCACCGTCGGGCCAAGATCAACGACCTTGCGTTTTCTCTGTTTGGGCTCAGCCATTTCTGGATCGTACTTTCCATACTCCATGTATTGATCTTGCAAGCCACACTCACCTGCTTGGTCGCACACCGGGCAATCAAGCGGATGGTTGATCAAGTGGAAGTCTAAGCCCCACTTAACCGCGTCTTTTACTTTGGCCGACGTGTTATTGATTTTCATTCCATCGGTTACCATCGTGTTACAGGCAATTTGTACGCGCGGATTTCCTTCAATTTCAACCATGCAAAGGCGGCAAACGCCCGCGATGCTTAAGCCCGGGTGCCAGCAGTAGTGCGCAATTCGCTGTGCATTTTCAGTCATCGCCTGAATAATTGTTTTACCTTGAGCGACTTCAAGTTCGACGCCGTTAATTGTACATTTAATGAGAGTTGTGGGCGACATACGCGACTCCTTTAACTTTCGATTTTCCTTCGCGAACGAAGTATTCAAATTCTTCTCGGAATTTAGTAACGAAACTAAGAACCGGTAAAGCCGCGGCATCTGACAACGCGCAAATTGTTTTGCCCTTCATGTTGTCAGCCACTTTAATTAATAATTCGATATCTTGCATGCGACCCTTGCCCGCTAAAATAGAGTGAACTATTTTATCGAGCCAGCCCGTACCTTCACGGCACGGCGTACACTGCCCGCACGATTCGTGGTGATAGAAATGCATCAGGTTCGCTAAGCACTCAACCATACACTGATTGTCGTCGATCACGATGATGGCGCCCGAGCCAAGCATTGTTCCCATTTGCGCTAAACATTCGTAATCGAGAGTGGCCTTCATGGCTTCTTCGGCTGTCATCACCGGCGCTGAAGATCCACCCGGAATAACCGCTTTTAATTTGCGGCCCGGTTTAAATCCGCCACCTAAAGTGTAAACCATATCTTTTAATGGATACCCAAGTGGTACTTCGTAATTACCAGGTTTCGTAACGTTGCCAGATAATGAAAACAATTTTGTACCGGTTGATTTTTCAGTTCCGTATTTTTTGTAAGCGGCCGCACCGTCACGGATAACATATTTAACCACGGCTAAAGTTTCGACGTTATTTACGATCGTAGGTTTTCGTAAGTAACCTTGCACCGCCGGGAATGGCGGTTTTAATTTAGGTTGGCCTTTTAATCCTTCAAGCGAAGAAATCATTCCGGTTTCTTCACCGCAAATGTATGCGCCCGCACCACGATAAATATCCATATCGTGATCGAAGCCTGAACCTAAAATATTTTTACCTAAGTAGCCGGCCTTGTAAGCCTCTTGAATGGCGGTGGCTAAGGTATTGATGGATTCATCGTATTCACCGCGCACATAGATATAAGATTTTTTTGAGTTAATCGCATAGCCAGAAATAATCATGCCTTCAATCAACTGGTGTGGAGCTTTCTCCATCATCATGCGATCTTTAAAAGTTCCGGGCTCGCCTTCGTCGGCGTTACAGAGTAAATACCGAGGCTCATCATTCTTTGGTAAAAATCCCCACTTCATTCCGGTCGAAAAACCTGCGCCGCCGCGGCCACGTAAGCCTGAAGTTTTTACTTCGTCGATGATTTGTTGCGGTTGCATCTTAAGTGCTTTTTCTAAATCAACGTATCCGCCATTTTTTTTGTAGCCCTCAAGGCCCTTAAATTCGGGTAAGTGATAGAACTCAGTTAGATATTTTGTCTCGCTGCTGGTTTGTTGCATTACTTCATTCCTCGCAATAAATTCATTGCTGATTCAGGAGTTAAGTTCTCATAGTACTTATCATTGATTTGCATCATCGGAGCCGTACCGCACGAACCTAAACATTCCGCTTCGGTAACCGTAAATCGTCCGTCACTTGATACATCGCCTAACTTTACATTAAGCTCTTTGCATAAGTGGTGAGTTAATTCTTTCGCGCCGTTCAACATGCACGACAATGTTCGGCAAACTTGTACGTGGTATTTACCAATCGGCGTTTTATTGTACATCGAATAAAAAGTAAAAACTTCGTTGATATGTGATTCAGGAATACCCATCACGTTCGATAATGCGCGAATCACTTCGGCGTTAATAAAACCTTTGTTTTCACGTTGCCCGATGTAGAGTGCCGGCAGTACCGCCGATTCTTTTGCTTCGTAGCGCTTCAGTTCATTTAGAACTTGTTGTTTGCCTTCGCTTGATAATTCAAACATCTATCGATCCAATTCCCCAGCAATCACGTTCATGCTGGCAACAGTTGCAATGGCATCCGCAAGCATCGCACCTTTAACTACGCTTGGGAAAGACTGGTAAATCGCAAAACACGGTGGACGGCATTTCAATCTGTACGGATTCGCCGAGCCATCGCTAATCAGGTAAAAACCTAACTCGCCATTGGCCGCTTCGGTTGCATCGTACACTTCGCCCGGAGGCGGTCGCAGACCTTTAATCACCAACATAAAGTGATTCATCAGGCCTTCGATATTTCCGTACACATCTTTTTTCTCTGGCAGCACGATGCCCTTATCGCGAATGGTGTAATCACCCGTCGGCATACTTTTAACGGCCTGACGAATAATACGAATACTTTGGCGCATTTCTTCGATGCGCACTAAGTAGCGGTCGTAAATGTCGCCGTTCGCACCAATCGGAATATCAAAGTCATATTGGTCATAACCGTAATAAGGATTTGATTTGCGTAAATCTAAATTAACGCCCGACGCCCTTAACAGTGGGCCCGTATAGCCCCAATCGATCGCGTCTTCTTTAGAAACGGGGCATACGCCCTGCGTACGTTTAATAAAAATTTTGTTGCCTAACATTAGCTTTGAAATCTCGTCGATGCCGTCGCTCATTTCATTACAAAATTGCAAAACACCATCGAACCAACCTTCGGGTGCATCTTGCGCCATGCCGCCTACCCGAGTCATCGCTACGGTTAAGCGTGCGCCGCAAAGTTTTTCAAAAAGATTATAAACTTTTTCGCGGTAAGTGAATAAGTGAAAGAACGCGGTCAGGGCACCTAAATCAACGCCGCCCGTACCAACGGATACAACGTGATCGATAATTCGTGACAGCTCGCAAAGAACAACGCGCATGGCTTGCGCTCGCGCCGGAACTTCTACGCCTAATAATCTTTCGACGGTTTTACAATATCCCACATTGTTCATGGGGGCCGAACAGTAATTAAGGCGATCGGTGTAGGGAATGACTTGATTGTAAGGGTGCGTTTCAGCCATCTTTTCAAAGCAACGGTGTAAGTAGCCAATTTCTGCACTAGCGCGAACGATCGTCTCGCCATCAAGTTCAGCCATCACGCGCAAAGTTCCGTGCATGGCCGGATGCGAAGGCCCAATATTAATGGGAACAAAGCGATTGTCTAAAGCATCACCGCGCTGGTCGGGCGTATTGTCAAAGTGAATTGGTAAAACGCTATCGCAGTGTTGCTGGGCATCGGCTTCGTAATCTTTACGTAGTGGATGACCCACAAACTGATGATGCGTTAAAATTTTTCTTAAATTTGGATGGCCTGAAAAAATAATTCCAAACATATCGAAGGCTTCGCGCTCAAACCAATCTGCACCTTTCCAAATTGTGGTTGCAGTGGCAACAGCTTCGCCGTCAGCTAATTGCGCTTTCACCCGTAGGCGTGAACGCTCTTTCATGTTGAACAAGTGGTAAACTACATCAAAACGTTTTTCGCGATTTGGAAAGTCAACTCCGCAAACATCCATCAAAAAATTAAAGCCAGCGTACTCTTTTAAATATCTTAATAGCGCGGGCGTTGTTTCCTTGGTGACTTCAATAACGTGGTCACCAACCGGCGTAGTTAGAAATTTAAAATCGTTCGTGCCAAATTTAACTGATAAATCATTTTTTAAAACTTCAGGAAATTGAATCATGGCGCTACCACTTTTGGTAAAGCTCCGATAACTCTACCCGACTCTGCAAACATTTGCCCTGGCAACCCTGCATTTGAACCACCTGATAATAGCGGCGAAGTCCAGTAGTCTTTCCACGGACGAGGAGTTCGGTCTTTAATCATTTTTTGTAAAGTCATGACTCCATCAAGCACGGCTTCTGGAGTTGGAGGGCATCCGGGCACGTACACATCGACGGGTATAACTTTATCACAACCCTGTAACACGTGATACGCGCGGTAAAATCCGCCCGAGCTTGCACAAGCTCCCATTGATAAAACATATTTAGGCTCTAACATTTGTTCATAAATTCGAACTAAGATTGGCGCCATTTTTTCAGTGATGGTACCTGCAACTAAAAGTAAATCAGCTTGGCGCGGAGAAAATCGAACCACTTCAGCCCCGAATCGGGCCAGATCATATTTTGGCCCCATCACTGACATTAATTCGATTCCGCAACACGCGGTTCCATAAGGCAACGGCCACAAAGCATTTCTTTGCCCCCATGCAACGATCGCATCAAGTTTTGTTGTGAGCGCAAACGATCGCGACATATCATCAACAGATTGAGTTCCTTGTGATTGCATATAATCCTCTTTATTTTATCAATAAGTTTTCAATGGGTATCATGACAAAATTCATTAATGAAGACAACGAGATTACTTGGTTCAGGTTGCTTCAAAAGTCTTACAACGCGAATGCTCACAAAGTAATTTATTTTTAATTTTTGAAAAATACTAGTTGGTAATGGTTCCAAAATGTAACTAGACTTTTTAACAGCAAATCTGATTATTTTTTAATTAGGTCTATAATGTTTTCTCTCAAGGAGGGGTCAATGAAAACAGTACTCGCAGCGGCATTGCTTACTATGGGCTTATCGCTTCAAACTCACGCGGAAGACTTGCTAATCAAAGTAGCAAATCCGGTATCTACAAAACATGCAGCGATTTATTTTGCCTCACAAGGACTTCAATCTGAAGCTCTGACTGATCAGTGGATTCGCGTGCAAGGCAACACTTCACAAATGAAGATGCAAAAGTTTTTAGAGAGCGGGTCTATCGTGCACGTTCAGAAGAATTTTAAAATTCGTCTGCAACAGAATCCTCAATTACAATCTCAATTAAAATCTTACTTAGCCGCTCACCCCGATAAAGCGGGCCAGGCCCCTTTTGCGGCGCAAACGGATAACCCAGAAATTCCGAACGCTCCAGAGGCAACGACGGGCGCGGATCCACTTTATAGTAAGCAGTGGGGAATGAACGAAATCGGTACGACGGCGGCTTGGGGTATTAACCGTGGTACAAATAAAGTGATCGTGGCCGTGATCGACACGGGCGTTGATTACACTCACGAAGACCTGATTGGAAATATGTGGAGAAACACTAAAGAAATTCCTAACAATAATATTGATGACGATAACAACGGATACGTTGACGACATCATTGGTTGGGATTTCTTATCTAATGATAATAAACCTTACGATTTAGCCGCGGCTAATTTGATGGACTTATTAAATGGCGGAAACCCAGGCCACGGTACACACTGCGCCGGTAACGTTGCGGCCGTTGGTAACAATGGTAAAGGTGTTTCGGGCGTAGCTCCGAACGCGCAAATTATGGCGTTACGTTTTATCGGTAACGAGGGTGGAACAACCGCTGCGGCCGTTAAAGCGGTTCACTACGCGGTTGATAATGGCGCGAAAGTTTTGTCAAACTCGTGGGGCTCCGAGGGTGAAGATCCAAATGAAGCCGCCGACAATTTAGCGTTACGTGATTCAGTTCAGTACGCACTTGATCACGATGTTTTATTTATCGCAGCGGCCGGAAATTCATCGGTTGATAACGATAACAGTGACAAAGCATCGGCTCCGGCAAGCTACCCACACGCCAATATTATTGCGGTGGCGGCAGTTGATTCGGCGGATGGCTTAGCTTCGTTTTCAAACTACGGCGCAAAAAAAGTTCACATCGCGGCTCCGGGCGTGAAAGTATTTTCAACAACGGTCACGGGTAAATACTCAGATACCGTTATTGATATCTTAGGCGCAACTTGGGATGGAACTTCAATGGCTTGTCCACACGTTGCAGGTGCTGCGGCCCTTTACTGGTCAGCTCATCCTGAAAAAACATACGCGCAGGTTCGTGATGCCATTTTAAATTCGGCAAAACGAATTGCAAGCACCGAAGGTAAAGTTTCTACCAACGGAAAGCTGAATGTTGAACAGCTGATGAAACAACCGTAATAGATTTAGTTCTTTTCTCACTGACAAAAAGTTAAACAAAAAAGGAAGCATTATGCTTCCTTTTTTTTATTTAAAAGCTGACTTAATCGTCTAGAATTTTGTCTTAACTTAAGGAAATTCATTTTGCCAGGGCTAAGCTAGACCAATAGGTCGTACTGGACTGAAACAATTCTAATTAATACTAATCTGGTTCGCTAAAATGCTTTCAATTCACTATAATAAAGGTTGAAAGGCGGCTACTAAATTATGCGGTTCAGTTTAACCCAACTTATTCAATGCCTTTCTCAACTTATTATTGTAATGGGCCTAGTCTATAGCTCTAGTACGTTAGCAAGCGGCGAACCCCGCTTCTCGGCCGGAGTTATCGGCTCAGTAGGGCAAGGTCCCATGGGCAACGGGGCAGATGTTCCAACAAGAATGATGTTATTCACGTCGGCTTCGGTATTTACGGGTTTTAACTATAAAAAAATTCGCTTAGGAGCTAATTACGAATACTATCGTGCCGGTCAAACCTCTGATAGTTCAGATGTAGCCGGACAAAATATTTCTGGCAGCGGACAAACTCCGGGCGTGCGACTTGATTATTACGATGGAGTGCAATCATTTGGCGTTATTTATCGCTTGTACGACACCTACATTTTAGAACGTCCAACCATTCAGGGATTGGATGTAAAGTATAAGGCCAAAAGTGGATTCACCGTGCAATATTATCGTCAATTTAAAAAGCGTTTTGGATTTGTAATCGATTTTACGAGTGAAGAATTTGATGATTCATTAACTAATAAAATTAAATGGAATCGTATCGGCCTGGGCTTAGTTTTTACTAATTTCACCAAATAGATGATCTTAGCGGCGGAGGTTTTTATGCAAAATGTTTTTAAATTTCTTTATGCGGGGTTCGCAATTTTATCACTTACACAATGCGCGGCAAAAGATTCATTTGCGCCGTCGGATGTGAAACCCTTACTAAAAACCGTGACTGCCAATGGCGGCGGCGCCCTTTACTGCAGTATCTCGGGCGGCTGTCCTTTAAGCATTACTGGATCTGAATTTTACAACGGCGCTAAAGTTTTTATCGGGTCTTACGAATGTTTAAATACGGTTATTAGTGAAACCCACGATCGTATTGACTGTGAAGTGGGTCCGGGTAAATCGGGCCTATTTGATATTCGCATTAGAAATCGCGATGGCAATTTTAGCGTAATTGATAAAAGTGTGACTGACCCCACGGCCATTCAATTTGCTTACGCTTCGTTCCTCTATTTAGGGGTGCAAGATTCGCCGGGTAAAGTTTATGGTTATGCCCAAAATCCGGTAACGGGCGCGCTGCTATCAATTCCTTCTAGCCCCTATTCAATTCCGACTTCCGCCAATCAAACTTATGGAACCGTGATTAGTCCCAACAATAAATTTCTGTATGCGGCCAATGTTTTATCGGGCACCGTTTCGACGTTCTCAATTAAGCCTCAAACGGGTCAGTTAACGGCGGTGGGGCCTGCGGTCGTTACGGGTGGAACGGTACCGAATGGATTATTTTTTCATCCGTCAGGAAATTATTTATACGTTACTAATCAAGGCGGCAATAGCGTTAGCGTTATGACAGTGGCGGCCGATGGAACTTTAACGGCCATCGGTGGTAGCCCATTTTCTGCGGCCCCCGCCACGTCGTTGAACGGAATCGTGGTTGATTCAACGGGCCGCTTTTTATACGTCGCTTCGATGGGTGGTACCGGCGGAGTTGTTGGTTACGCAATTGATTCGAACACGGGGGCGCTTTCTTTAATTTCAGGAAGCCCTTTTAAGAACACGAATGGTGCCTTTGCCAACACCGGAGACGGTATTACAATTCATCAGAACGGACGTTGGCTTTATATGGGCCTGGTGGGAGTCAAACGGGTTGCCGCCTTCGACATCGATCAAAGCACCGGTGCCCTTACCGGAATTGGTACGCCGATTTTAAATAATTCAACGACGGGTTATACCGATAATGGTGGTTCCGGTGCCAACATTTCGCCGGATGGTTTGTTTTTTTACGGCACCGCGTTTTCGACAACCGCCACGCATCCTAAAAAAGTGATAGTTTATAATATTAATCAATCGACGGGGCAATTAAGTTTAGCCTCCGAGGCCGACGCGGGCGGCGGGCCCAATGATATTCGCGTGGATACGAACGGAAACTTCGCCTACACGTGCAATTCTTCAAATACCCCTTCCGTCAGCGCTTATAGTAGAAACCCCGCCAATGGGGCGCTAACGCCGCTTACGCCGCGAGATATAAGTATCCCGACTGGTAACGGTGGTCCGGGTATTATGGTGATACAAAAATAATTAAGCGGCACCAGCCGGAGTGTAATCAACCGAGATGGCTTCATCGGCTTGCGGGATAGCCGCGCCATGAAACTTAATAAAGTAAACGGAATTATCAAGTTCTAAAGTCCAGCCGTCTAATGGGCTTTCGCTAATTGTTCGGCCGCCAATACTGACGCGAATGGTGGCTTTATTAGGAGCGTCTTTTAAACGGTACGCGGTAATACGATCAATAATTCGAGCCTTAATATTCGCA
>JACMNA010000102.1 GCA_014378765.1 Bdellovibrio sp.
ACTGCTGCAAAAGCTGCGTAGATTGGTCATTTGAATTGTTGTCGACAATAACGACCACGACGTCTGTCGATGGAAACGCAGCTGAAAATGCCGTTTTAAAACTTGATAACTCCTGCGCAAAAAAAGGGATCACCTTTTCTTCGTTATAGCACGGTATGACCAAAGCAAAACTGGATTTTTTAAGCATGAAACCTTAGAATAGAAGCAAATGCGAAATGTGTCCATTAACAATTTAGAATCTCATCGCAGCCCAAACTATTTTTATCGCTATAAATTGGACTATATTGCTGACTTCAGTTCTTTAGCGCACGCCCGCCGCATTAGTAAAGCGCGGCAAAATACCACAACTTGCCTGCTTTACGACTTAGGCGGATTGACCGAAACGACTTCACCCGCCGAACAAGCCCTTGCGCATTCAATGTTGAGTTCAACTGAATTTGAAATTTTATTTCTAGTTCGGCCTGAACAAGTAAATTCATTAAAAACCCTTATGCAAGAAACCCCGTACCTAATTTCATTATCAGATGAAAAAGACATGATACGCCTGTCTGCCTTAAGCGCTAATATAAAACCCCAAGGCTTTTTACTTTCTCCGAAAACAACTGAAGATTTTAAGAACCTATTGGTTTTCGAAACCGCACATAATATTGATAATATTTTTTGGGACTTCGGCGTTTATGATCGTAACCAAATTAAAAGTTTGTCTCTTAAAGACATTTTTTCGGCGCGCCGTCCCTTTCGACGCCTTGATGGTTTAGAATTATGGAATCATTCCATTCCAAATCATTTTGAATTAGAGCCCTTATTTGAACCGCAGCTGACTTCAATGTGGCAATTTAAAACCAGCTATCAACGAATAAAACTCAGCGTTATCATTCCGTCATTTAACAATGCGGCCTTTTTAGCGAACGTGATCAAACATCTTATCCACCAAGACCTACCGCCCGAAGATTACGAGATCATCGTTGTGGAAGATGGCGGTCAGGATAGGTCATCAGAAATTATTTATGAAATTTTTGAAAGTTATAAATCAAAAATAAATTTAAAAATGATTTACTGGAGTAAGGATCATCCAGAAAAAGGGGCCCAGAATTTTTTCCGGGCGGGCCTGGCCAGAAATTTAGCCGTTCAAGTGGCGGAAGCCGAAAATCTTTTTTTTCTAGATTCGGATATGCTGACGCCTTCCCATTTTGTCAGGGAGGTTTTAGCGGGCTTAGAAAAATATGACTTAATTCAATTTGAACGCCATCATATTCATCAAAATATCAGTCTGCTAAATCCCCGGTATCAAGACATCGAGCTTAAAAAGCAGACTTACATCGAAGAGTCAGTTTACTGGTCGCAGTTATTTAAAGCGCCACGGTGGATGGACCTACCTAACTATTGGAAATTCACGTGCACTTACGCATTAGGACTGAAGAAAAAAGATTTTTTAGCCGTGGGCCGTTTTAAAAAGTATTATGTTTCGTACGGGTTTGAAGACACCGATTTAGGCTATGAACTTTTCTTAAGAAATAAAAAATGTTCGTTAATAAAAACTCCGCTGCTGCATCTTACGTCATACAACCACATGCAGTATAAAAATTCGCATGTGCAACGACTTAAGTTATTACGGAAAACGGCGGGACTGTTCTATCTTCAACATTTAAACCCTGAAATTTATAAATTATTTGGCAACTTTTACAGTTTTGAGAAGCCATTCAAAAGTGCCCTGCGCGACCTAATTTTTCAAAGGCGATCACCCTGATCATTTTTAATACGGATTTCAGCTTCCAATTTTTGAATGAGTTTAAAGTGCCTGTAACGAACGGAATCTAAAAGATTTCTAGCAAGTAACACAATAAACTGGGATCGCCGTTGGTTTTGCGAAAAATATCCGTACCAAAAAACGTAATTAAAATAGATTAAGGCAGCTTTCATTATTAGCGACGCAGTGAAGGTTTCGCCAAGTTGGGCTTGCAGCTGGGCCGTCTCTACCGGGAAATTTTGTTCGGCCACGGCTTGCCCCCGCCCTTGACGATTTAATTTACGCGTTAAGGACCAAATGTTTTCATGCGTGTAATGGGTAACAACTAGGTCCGAAAGTTCGCAGCTTAAAGAATTTTTTTGTGCAGCCAAGAAAAACTCAAGCTCGCTACCTCCGTATATAATGGCGGGATTGAAATATATTTCGAATTTTTTAAGTATTTCTTTTTTAGCCGAGAAATGCCCACCAATTAAAAAATTTGCGGCTTGAGAGTGCGCGGCTTTTAAAGAACCGTATAGCCACCGTATTTGAATGAGATTATAAACGCGGTCAAAAAATGAGGCTCTGGGCGGTAGATTATAAATTCCGCCCAAACAAAATAAATCAGGCTTAGCGACATGATAATTTAAATGAGCTTGCAAAGCGTTTGAGTTTACAAGTTCACAATCATCATCTAAAAAAAGCAGCAAATTGTATTTAGCCTTTTCAATACCGGCATTCCGTGCCTTATTAACCCCTTTGGCATCAATCCAAATAAATTGAAGTTCAGCTGAAGTGCCAAAATTAATTTGCGGTTTTTTCAACAAAAATTTTGTCTGTGATATTGAATTGAAAACGATAACAACTTCAAAAGGTTTGTCTAAGGTTTGTTTGGTAATCGATTGTATGAGTCTTACTAGTGGCTTAATTTCACCGCAAGTCGGTATAATGATTGAAATTCCATTCATATAATTCGCTTAATTCGCTTATGATATTGAAATTCAAAAAACCAGAAAACTTTAAAAAACGGATATAATATTGTTTTTTGCGCTACGCGATAGCTAATCCAATATGTATCAACAAAGAATCCCCAAGATTTAAAATAACAAATCAATAAGGCGTGCGATAACGCGTAATACGATTTTTTAGACCACCGCTCTAAAAGATAAAATGAATCTACGCCAAGCCCGTAACTTTTGTAAATAGTCATCAACAAACCATGCCTGACCAGATTGAAGGCTGCCCGTAATGAACTTAAAAGTGTATAAAAATATTTTTTATAAAAACGCTCCAGAAAATAAATTAAGTCAATGACTAAGCCGTAACTTTTGTAAATAGTCATCAGCAAGCGATGCCGAGTTCCGCTGTAGGCGGCCAAAATAACTTTGTAGTAAAATGGCATAGCTAAGCGATAAAATGGCAAAGTTAAACCCTGCTTACCTAAATAAAATAGCTTTAAAATATATTTGTAATATATTTTTACTAAATTTCGATCAAAGAAATTATAACAATCAATCATAAGCCCATAAGACTTAAAAGTTGTCATCAAGGTTGAATGGCGGAAAAAATTTAAACCCGGCGAAAGCTTCATCTTTTGAAATTGAATAAAATCAACCAACTCAATAAGTCTTTTAATCCAAATCATTTGCGTTAATTGAATTGTTTGCAGGGGCGAAAGAATGACCTTAAAAAAATGTATTAAAAAGTAAGGAATACGGAAAACCTTGGCCTTTGATTTTACTTTCCTAGGTAGCGCACGTGACGTTAATAAAATTATTTCATGGCCAATAAAAGTCGATCTAAATTTTAAAACAAGCTCGGCTTCATTAAAAACAACGCAATTTAAGTGCGAGCTAAAACAGATAAAAACAATCCGATCGCTCGGAATCTGGTTCTGCAGCATCGTTTCAACTACATCTTTAAACTGAAAAAGTCGATGCGCTAAAATATAAATTTTAAAATTGATATCGCGTTTAACTTTATTACTAAGTGAAATTATGTCCTCAAGACTCAAATATTTGTAAACTAAAAAGCCTTCAAATTCGTTACTGATAATTTCGGAATTTAGTCGTAATTGTGACTGCTGAGTCAAAAGCCGGCGCCGCAATGTTTGGCCAAACATTTTTGTTTGCAACTGAAGTTCAAGTGCAAATGATGAAACTTTCTCACGGCGGTGAAAAACGTTCAGAGAATTAAGCAAATCGCTTTCATGACTTAATTCAGAATTACCAATTAAAAATAGCTTATTATCGTGCACGCGCCCATCATAACAACTCTTTCTTATAAGAAAAGTCTTTACTGACAATTTAATTGCCGAGGCCTATGAATGGTGAAAAGATTAAACTCTCATGATTAAGCCATGGCACATTATAGCCGTTTGGACGGCCTTATTCTTTTTTTATGGGCAGCAGGCCTTTATAACTTCTTCTGAGTTTTGGCCCGTTTTTGCGTCAAAAAACATTTTAAGCTTTTCACCCAGCTGGGCCTCACTGTTTATGAAGCCCCTTTTTAATTTATTACTATCGATGGTACACTACCTTCCTTTAACGGACGTTCAGCATCTGAAGGGGGTAAAAACCATATTCGCGTTCAATGGCGCAGCGCAAATTCTACTTATTTATTTTATTTTTAAAGCTTATCAGCCGACGAAACCCTGGCTGGCCGTCGCCTTGACCGTACTTATTACCTTATCGCCATTTTATCTGAAAACTTACTTTCAAATTCGGAGTGACCAATTAGCCCTTACGTTATTTTTAGTATTTTTATTACTTAATTTTACCACTTTTCAATTTAAATCAGCCTGGAATATTTTATTTCTGTTCGCTTTTCCGTTGATCGGCTTTAAACACATTTATTTTTCGTTTTTAGCGCTGCTTGTACTTAAAATTAAAGAAACTTTCTCATTTCTGAAGACGTCTTTACGTTTTGAACGTTATTATATCTATGTGCTTTTTGGGGGGCTGTTAATTTGGACGGCCAATTTAGCAATACCGTCTTTTACTTATTTTAGCCGCACGGTGGTTGATTTTGAAAATAACTTTGGCGCTTTAAAATTATTTTTCAAATTTGAATTTTTACTCATTTTGCTGTCTCTAGGCGCTTTTTGCTACTTACCCTTGCGGGCAGAATTCATGCGCCGTGGATACGCGAAATTATTTTTGCTGCCAGTGGCGATTGTTTTTTTACTACTGCTTCATCCCCAAAAATTTGACTTTTTCATTGGAAGCTTTGTTCCAATTTTATTTTTACTGGCGGGATTTCTTTTATTTTCTTGTTTGCAGCAAAATCCAAAAAAAATTATTTGGGGCTTAGCCCTTATCTTCGCCTTTGAAGCCCTAAGCGTATATAAGGCCAGCCAGCAGATTAAACTGATTACGTCATACAAAACGCAACTGGCTACAATTCATTCCATCACAAAAATTTTCGCTGGCCGGCCACTGACTTACATCGACGGTATGGGAATTTTACCGCGCCAAAGAAATCTGGGCTGTTTTATTTCTCCCGATGATTATGAATCGAATCAAAGCTGCTTAGACTTGGTGAACCAGCATAAGCCTGATGTGGTGATTTTAACAACTCGGCTGGCAAGTTATTTAACGGATCTTTCACTTCTGACGAAAGCAAATTACGTCGAACAAGGTGCTAACTTTTATATTAAAAAAGAACTAGCTGGTCAGTCACCAGCGGATGAATTAATTTGGGTTCCACCCGTCTTAATATTTGGGTCAGACGATTTACTTTAATCGTCCATTTTCGTGCACCCCACCGAGGCATACCGGGGATTGGTTGTATAGGGGTTTGTCGGCATACCTAAACCAAACGAGTCAATTCTTGCGGCAGTGTTAGGTGGATTGAGCGATACGACGCCACCCTGACTTGGTAGCGTTTGACAGTTTTGAGTTAACCCGAAAGAAGCCTGTGATGGAGCGCCCGCTACCTCATTATCAAGAATGGTGAGTGAAGTATCAAAGTTAGCAGACACTTGCGACCAGCGACCCGCAAAACCATTTCCACTTGCGAACATGGCTCCGTTACGCATAAGTCTGGGCGTAAATGAATCGACGGAAAATGCAATCGACATGATTGAACATTTATATAAGCCCGCTTTTTGAAAAGTAAATCCGCCACCCGTTAAATTAGCCAGACCGCTTGGATCATTGATGAAGTTAAGCGTGCGCGGCGTATCGACGCCGGTACCGCAATTACCGGCCGGATCGGTTCCGGAGGTTCCATCGTGCGCTACCGTAAATTGCCGCCCTACCGCCGTAGAATTTCTAGTGAGTTGAATGTCATAGCGGGCAATCGGCGCAGCAGCAGTAGTATCGTAAAGTGGAAAGGTACCCGCGCTGGTATAAGAAGTTTCAACCGAGCCTTGGAATTTGTTTTGAGCTGTGCCGTTATAGACTAAGCGCGCCGTGATCTTGACCATCGTATTAGGAACATTTGCTTGTAAGGCTTGCCACACTAAACTGTAACCGATTGGGCACAGATCATTGCCGGTGCCGAAGCGGGCGCCAGGATTGGTTGGAATAAAGCCGCTGCAGGGCGTTCCGGATTCAGAAAAGCCTTCGTAAGGAGTCGATGTCGTACGATTGAAAGGAACCGTCGACCCAGGTAAATAGAGATCAAACGCGTGCGGATTTTCGTCGGGGCATCCATTATTATTGGCTAGACAATTCATTCCGGCATTTTGACTAATCGTTGTGGTCCATGATTTGTTGTCAGTGATTAAGGCGCTGTAGCGATTTTTGATGTCACTAATGGTACTACGAATTGCAATTCGTTTTTGTTCGGTTTGCATGTTCACGACTAAAGATGAAACCCCGACCGTCACCACGCCAAGTAATCCGGCGGCCACAAGAACTTCAACTATTCCCATTCCGGATTGAGTATTGATAATGCGAGAAAATGATGTAAATCGCTTTAATTTAAGCAGACGACTCCCCCGGTTATGCCTTCTTAGGATAATCTGTCGCAAGCAAATTTCGCAAGGTAATTGTCCCTAGCAAGCTAGACCATCTCAGTCTGAGAACCTGACCTTAGTCAGGCTCTCAGACTGAGACTGCATTCTTAACTTAAATCTTATTTTGGTATTCGCTCTCGCTAAAATCATCAACTAAGATAGCGTCGTAACGAACACGGTCTGCCTCAGTTAATAACCGATATTCTTCCTCGGAAATAATTTTTCTAGCCATTGCATCATCCCACGAAGCCTTGCCCTTTTTCTTTGGAATCGAACCTGCTTTAATAGCCGATCTAATTTTTCTTTCGGCCGCTTCCGCTTTAGTTACGATCATAAATGCATTTTCTAAACGTGCCGTTTGATCATGCGTTGTTGCGCGAGCGCGAACTTGCTCAAGGCCATGAGTTTTTTCCGTCACCCAGTAAATGCCTGAGGTTAAGCGATCCCGCTGCGCGCCGGCCGTCATCATCGATGTCGAAATCAAATGCGACCAACCGTCGGTTGCTTGCGACCCGATTGAATTAATTCGCGACCAAGCCCCTAGCACCCCCTTAAAAAGGGGGCGTATAAGCGGAATCTTCAGATTGTCGAATAAACCATCGAAACCTTTTTGAATTTCGGCCATCGAGTACTTCATAAAAAATTGTACATACGGTAAATCTTCCTCTAATTGACCGTCTTCTTTAAAACGACGGAGCACGCACATTGACATATACATATGCGAAAAAATATCGGCGAAACGACCCGTGATTTTTTCTTTCATTTTTAATTGTCCACCCAAAGAGCCCATCGCGATATCGGCTAATATCGCAAACGTAGCTGATGCCCAGCTCAATCTTCGGTAGTGAATTCGAATTTTTTGATGCACCCCCGACGGAACGCCGGCAATATATCCCCGAGTAATTGAAAGTAAAATTGAACGACACAAGTTTCGCACCACGTGACCGATGTGACCCCAGAAAGCCGTATCAAATTTTTTCACATCTTTAGCTTCAATCGCCGACACTTCATCGAAAGCGTACGGATGGCAGCGCAGCGCCCCTTGCCCGAAGACAATCAAAGTTCGCGTCATAATATTTGCGCCCTCAACCGTAATTCCAATTGGTGTCGCGATATACCCTTCGGCAATTAAATTTCGATAGCCTAAAGAAATTCCGGCTCCGCCCATAATGTCCATGGCATCATTCACCACGCGTCGGCCCATTTCGGTGGCTTGGTATTTCATCATGGCCGTTACGACCGGTGGTTTTAATCCTTTATCAAGCGCGCCTAAGGTAAATCGTCGCATAGCTTCGATCGCATAGGTACTGGCCCCAATTCGCGCCAAGGGTTCTTCAACACCCTCGAACTTACCAATGCTAACGCCAAATTGTTTTCTCACTAGTGCATGCGATGAAGCAGTTCGGTAAGCTAACTTACAGCCACCCGCCGATTGCGCCGGTAAAGAAACTCCACGACCGGCTGCCAAACACTCCATCAACATCGACCAGCCCTGACCACATCCGGCCACTCCACCAACCACGGCATCTTCTAAAGCAACCACCACATTTTCACCTTGAGTCGGACAGTTTTGAAATGGAATTGTCAATGGATCATGTCGGCGACCTAACGTAACGCCCGGGGTTTTAGATGGAATTAATCCACACGTAATGCCGAGTTCTTCTCCGCGGCCTAATAAATTTTCTGGATCTCGCAGACGAAAGGCCATGCCAATAACAGTCGAAATGGCCGCTAGGGTAATCCAACGCTTATTCCAATTAAGTCGAATATATAATTTTCCGTCTTCGCCTTTAAAAATAATTCCTGATGCCGTAATTGATCCCGCATCTGATCCGGCTAAGGGTTCCGTCAAACCAAAGCACGGAATTTCTTCCCCTCGCGCTAAGCGTGGTAGCCAATGATTTTTTTGCTTTTCAGTCCCGTAGTGGACTAGTAATTCCGCTGGCCCTAATGAGTTCGGCACCATCACCGAAATTGAAGTCGGTAACGAGCGCGAAGCTAATTTCATGACTACTTCTGAGTGCGCCATGGCTGAAAAACCCATGCCGCCGTATTCTTTCGGAATAATCATTCCTAAAAAACCTTTTTGCTTTATGAAGTCCCAAACGTCGTCCGTCACTTCTCGGTTCTTCCAAATTTTCCATGGATCACAAAGCTGGCAAAGCTGTTCGACCGGTCCGTTTACAAAAGCTTCTTCTTCTTTCGTCAGTTGACCGTAAGGCTCTTCTAAAATTTTGTCGAAATCGGGTTTACCCGAAAATAAATCTTTTTCGATCCACACGACGCCCGCTTCTAATGCCGTTCGTTCGGTTGCAGAAATTTGCGGAACCACGCCCAATTTATGCATCAGCTTCATAACGACGCTTGATACTAAATAAGTTCGAATGGGTTTAATTAAAAATAAAAGCATGAAGCCTACAAAAACCAAAACACAATTGACGCTGGCACCAAAACTCACGAACAGCAGCACGCCAGCAAGGGCCCATACAAAAAGCGGTAATCCCAAATAGCCAATCACTAAAAGCAACAGCACCGAACCCGCGATCCAACCGGCCAGCGGCCCGTGATTTAAAAAGTATCCACTGAATGATTCCACAATGATGCTCCTTCTATAGTAAATAGCTTATTGCTAATATTGGAGCACGGCTTTTTAAGGCTGGCAAGTCGAGCAAAAACTCTAATCAACAGCTTAAAGGGTGCGAATGAATCAAAAAAAAACGCCCAAATACTTTGAGCGTTTTCAAATCGTTTTAATGTAACAATGACAGTTCTAGTGGGTCGTTGCTGGTGCCGCTTGCGTCGGTGCACCCGGTTGAGCCATTGGCTGACCAGTTGTTGCATCCGCTGAAGGGGCCGCCGCCATATTAGCTTGAGGCGCCGCCGCAGTTGTTTCAGTAGTTGTAGTTGTTGTTGAAGTTGTTTGTGAAGTTTGCTCTGGAGTGTTTTTTGAACAAGTAAAACCCGTTGCGAATGAGAGGGCAAATAAAGCGGCAATTGTGATTTTTTTCATGAGAATTCCTTTCGGTTGTTGTTGACTACTTTCGAAGAATCGAAGCTCTCATAAGACGTTCTTTTTGTCTATTTACTTTTGACATCGTGGACACCAAAAAGTTGATCTCCCCGATTGCATAATCTGTTTAATTTTTGAATTACAATTTTTGCATGTCTCACCGGCTAAGTCGTAAACAAAAAACTTCGATTGGTAACTACCGGTTTCGCCGTAACTATTTCGATAATTGTTAATAGTAGAGCCACCTTTTTCGATGGCGTCCTTAAGAATAAACTGAGTCCAGTGCCAAATTTTCTGAAACTGGGCCCGAGTTACCTTTGAACATTTTTTAAGCGGCGAAACTCCGGCCCTAAAAAGAATCTCAGATGCGTAGATATTACCCACACCTACTAAAAATTTCTGATTCATCAAAGCCGTCTTGATGGGAGCCTGCAATTTTTTAAACAAAGCTGTTAAAACTTCAAAATCAGTATGACTTGCTAACGGCTCGGCCCCAAAATCTTTAAAACGTTTTTCAATTTCAGATTTTTTTATAAATTCAATAAATCCAAATCGACGTGGATCTTCGTAAATTAAAAACTGGCCCGGAGCGTATTCAAAAGCTACGTGATCATGCTTACGCCGGATCCAATCTTTAGCTTCAGAACGCCAAGCCCCGGTCATTCCCAAGTGAGAGATAAAAAAACCAGTTTCACTTTCAAATAAAATAAATTTAGCGCGTCTTTTAATTGCAAAAATTGGCACAGCGATGATTTGCTGCAGGGCACGCTTCGGAATTTTAAAACGTAAATCTCGGCGAAAAAAAATCCAGCTCTTAATATTGAAGGGTGGTTTTAAAATCGTATTCAAATTTCGGCAGACAATTTCAACTTCGGGAAGTTCGGGCATAGTTATAAATTATTTTCTTTTAAAAAAGCTTTCATTTCAACTCATATTGTATCGGGTTTTCAAAGAAGCTCATTATTCGCACCACTAGTTAAAGAACCCAAAAAAGAGGCCCACGTGTGTTGGCAGAAATGAGCCAAGCCGATACTATTATTTCGAGATCGAATTAATTAATTTACGTAAATCTTTTAATCTAAAGGGCTTTTCAAGTTTTTTATTTTTAATAGACTCTAAAAAACTTCGCATCGAAGGATTAAAGGCCGCGCCCGTGATAAATACCATTTTGTCGGCTTGTTGAGAATCTAACTCTTTAACTTTATCGTAAAGCTCAACCCCAGACATTTGCGGCATCATAATATCACAGATGATAACATCGTAACGAAGACCTTGCTTAAGTAATTCAAGCGCTTCGTTTCCATTCTCAGCCGTAGATATATCGTGATCATCGGTCAGCACGCCTTCAAGCACATTTCTGAAGGTAACTTCGTCGTCAACGATTAATACCGTACTTCGATCATTATCATTTACTTCTGTTTCTTCGGAACCATTAAGCGGAGCTTTATCAACAAGCGCGGCCAGTGGCAGGGTCACAAAAAATTCCGTGCCGCGACCGAGCTGACTTTTAAATTCAATTGAACCACCAAAATTAGTAATGATTCGTTTGCAAATTGATAGGCCTAGTCCGGTCCCTAAACCTTTTGGTTTCGTCGTAAAAAAGGGATTAAAAACTTTGTCATAGCACGATTCCGGAACTCCCTCACCCGTATCGCGTACGCTAACAATGGCTTGGTTATTTTCATTCCGCTGCGTTGAAATAACTATTTCATTTTGATCTACTTGACCTTCATTGATGGCGTGCACGGCATTAAGAATTAAATTTAAAAACACTTGTCCTAAACGGGCCTCATTACCGAGTACGGCCGGCAGTCCACTAAAATTTTTAGTTAATCGCGCGCGCTGCTGTAATTGATTGCCCGCAATTCTTAAGGCTGAATCAATAACGTGCTCGATATCAACCGCCGCGATCCGATCTTTTTCCTCATATGAGAAAACTTGCAGATCTTTTACAATTTGCGCAATGGTTTCCGCCGACCTGTAAGCTGCTTTTATTTTTTCTTGAGCCCGGGCCTGTAAACTTGGCTCTTTTGTAATTTCGGATTGATTTCCAAGTATCATTTCTAAATTAAGTAAGACCGCCGCCAGTGGATTATTGATTTCATGAGCAACGCTTGCCACTAATAACCCCGTGCTAGCCATTCGGTCGGCGGTGATCAGTTGCATTTCAGTTTGCTTCTTTTCGGTAATGTCGCGCGCGATTAAGACCGCTCCGACAATTTTGTTCTCAACATGGATGGGTGCTAATCGAACTGCGTACCATGCTGGAGCATTGTTATGCCCTGTTCCTAATGTCTCGTAATCAACAAGCTGTCCCTTTTCGATGACCAAGCGAAATAGTTCCTTAACTTTAACTTGAGACTCGGTCGCGACAAAATCAATCCAATCGGTGCCAATCACGTCTTCTGACTTTAGGCCCTCGGGTAAGCGATTTACATATCGCATTTTGCCATTTCGATCGACATGGCAAATATAGTCAGGCGCATTCGCCACTAACGTGCTGAGGAATGGCGCGTAGGCCGGATCATTTTCCATAACTGAGAATGTAGTATTAGTTTTCTCTATATTCAATGATTTCATTACAAAAATAGTCTTAGCTGGTAGATATTAAGTTAGTTACTATATTTTAAAAAAATCGGCGATCCCTACATAAATTCTAATTTTCTTATTATTAACGTGTAAATCACTATTTATTTTGACCTTAAATAATTTAGGCGACGTACTGTCGTGCCTGATCCAACTTAGCTAGGCTTAAAGGGATCGTAGGGACCCGACGCTGAATTTTTAGTCATAAAATAGCAATTTCCATCAAACCTCTGTAATTGTTTACGTTTTTAACTAAATTACGAACTCAAGGCGGCTTACCTGGCAATTTAGTATCTTTCTTTCAAAAGATGCTTTATAAAATCGCTGATTATCAGATCTTGGCATAACAGTGTTGGAGTAAAATCATGTCCGAAAAAATAAGCGATCAAATTCCTAAGCAGCCACCGAATTCTTTTCGAGTCATACTCGAGTTGAACTCGCGTGTTAGTCGCATGGACAACACCTTGCTTGAAGCCCTTAAAAAACAAAATGATGATTCAGAAATGAAGACGATCTCAAGGTCAGCATTAAAAGAACTTTTCACAACTGGTAAAGTTCAAATTAAAGGTCAGCGCGCGAAGCCTTCATCTGCCTTGGCCGTTGGCACAACTTACGTTGATATTTTAAAAAGCTAATTCGGCGAACCAACTTTCACGAACTGCTTGTCAAATTGGGCCTAGCTCCCCTAATCTGAAGATCATGCAAAAAAAAGAGAATAGTTTTACTCCCATTTTATTTAACATTATCATTCCAGTGCTTATATTAAATAAAGGTCATAAGTGGGGTCTTGACCCCCGCGTTGCCGTCGTTATTGCGTTGTCGTTTCCGTTATTTATTACGCTTAAATCTTGGTTTTTTTCTAAAAAACTTAATTTTATTTCTTTGCTTGGTTTACTGAATGTCGTCGTTTCGGGAACGCTGACTTTACTGGCCCTGGGCGGAACCTGGTTCGCCGTTAAAGAGGCCGCGTTTCCGTTACTTATTGGCGTCTTCGTTTTCGGCTCAAGTTACAGCCGAAAGCCTTTCTTTCAAACTTTGTTTATGAATCCAACTACCTTTGACGTTGATAAAGTGACTCAGAAATTAGAGACCGAAGAAAAGAAAGAAAGCTTTCTTAAATTAATGCGTCTTACTACGCGGTGGCTTTCAATTTCATTTTTAATGAGCGCGTTTCTTAATTTTGTTTTAGCCATTCGTATTTTCACTCCGTTCGATGACGGCTTAGCTGACAGTCAAAAACGAGAAATTATAAACGAGCAATTGAGTCGCATGACCTTGTATTCATTGGGCGTCATTTTAGTGCCGTCGATGATTTTTTTAGGCGCGTTACTTTATTATACGTTCAAAAAAATTAATGCGCTTACCGGCCTGTCGGCCGATGAGCTTTTAATTAAAAGCTAAGTTTAAAATTAAATTAAAAGTCAAAATCAGGGGGCGGCGGCGGCGGCGGAGGAAACTCACTAAACCCCGGGTCGAAGCCTCCGGGTTGATTGCCAAAGCTTTCATAAACTGGCGGTGGCGGTGGTGGCGGAATCTCTTCGAAACCATCAATCATGGGTGGCGCATTTTGAAAGTCAGAAATTGGTGGCGGTGGAAAATCGTCAAACACCGGGGCCGGAGGTGGCGGACTGTAGCCCGGCCCCGAGCTTGAATTGCCCGAACTTGGGCGGCCGCTGGCTCCATTTTTTACCCATTTGTTCTGCCCGCGTTTTCGTAAATCATAACGAGGGCGCTTTCGATCAAGGCCTAATTCATCGGCTTCTAAACTAGAAATTAAGTCTTTGTTTTGCGAGAAAACTTTTTGCTTCGTATTCACTAAAATGCGGCGACTTTTTTCAAATTTTTCTTCAGCAATTTTTTTCTTGAGCTGGTCAGCTTTATATTCGGGCCCGCCTTCTTGCGGTGATTCTACTTTTTTGCGTTTGCGGTATTCAGCCACCCCTTTTTCACGCAGTAAATCCCACTTTTCTTGTTCTTCTAAAAAAGTGCCTAAACCTTTTTCGCGTTCATTTTCGTAAATTTTTTTGTTCGCACGTTCTGATTTCAAACTTTTTAAACGTTCGAGATCGTGGGTTGCTTCTAATTTCAGCGAGCCCAAAAGTTCTTCATCTACTTGTTCGGCCGAAAGTTTTAAAGAACCCAGGCCAGTGAGCGCAATCAGAATAAAATAAAGCGTAAATCTTTGAATCACATTTCTAGTCTATTATGGGGCTCCTTAAAGCGGCAGGGTTAAACTAGCAAAAAAGGATTGTTCTCGACCTTTGTCTTTACCTAGCGTGCTTTCTGGGTTAGCTTTTTAGCCTATGGAAATGCTACAACACATAATTACATTTTTCGCACAGACCTTCATCATTGTTCTCGCAATTATTGCGGTGTTATTAACCATCGCCGCTTTAGCCCTTAAAGCTAAAAACCAAAAGTCTTTTGAAATTGAGATATTAAATGAGAAATATGAAGATCAAACGCAGGCCTTAAAAGAATCTTTATTAAATGATAGTGAAGCTAAAAAAGAGCGTAAGCGAATCAAAAAAGAAGATAAACTAAAAGAAAAACAAGCGCAGCCTCAATCTAGATTATTTGTCGTTGATTTTTTAAAGGGCGATATTAAAGCCACCGAAAGTGAAAACCTCCGAGAAGAAGTAACAACCATTTTAGGGGTTGCGACCCCGAAAGACGAAGTGGTCGTTCGCATCGAAAGCCCGGGCGGCCTTGTACACAGTTATGGTTTTGCGGCGGCGCAATTAATTCGCCTACGTGATGCGAACATTCCTTTAACTGTTTGCGTAGATCAGGTCGCGGCAAGCGGAGGCTATTTAATGGCTTGTACCGCTAATAAAATTTTAGCCGCACCATTTGCCTTAGTGGGTTCAATTGGTGTTGTGGCGCAAGTGCCGAATTTTAATAAACTATTAAAAAAGCATAACGTCGACTACAAAGAGTACACGGCGGGTGATTACAAACGCACGGTTAGCATTTTCGGCGAAATTACCGAGCGAGGCGAAGCGAAATTTAAAGAGCAATTAGAACTTACGCATGCCTTATTTAAGACTTTTGTTTCTAAGTTTCGCCCGCAGCTTGATATCAATCAAGTGGCTACGGGTGAGTTCTGGTATGGTGAAATTGCGCAACAATTGAAGCTGGTCGATGAAATTAAAACAAGTGATGAGTACTTGTTATCGATGTCAAAACAACACCAGATAGTGCGAATTTCTTTTGAGCAAAAGCCAACTTTGTCAGATAAAATTTCTGGTATTATCACGAAAGCAGTCACTCTGACCCTAAACAAAATTATTGAGCAAAATAACATCACGAAAAGAATGTGACGCTAGTAGCTAAGTGATTGGGTTTCTTTATTTTTTCGTTCTATTCTTGTACATCTCGATCGGCTGGTGTCTTTTTGTACTGGGCATTAAATTGCAATACGAACTCGAAGTGCTTAAAAGTTTTCGCGAGAATTGCTAAAAGAAAGTTCAGGAGATTGATATTTTGAATCCAGTTGTTGAAGTTAAAGATTTAGAAACAACCTTCTTTTTAAAATCGGGACCATTCAAGGCGGTCAATCGTATTTCTTATTCAATTAATCAGGGCGAAACTTTAGGCATCGTGGGCGAATCAGGTTGTGGCAAATCTGTCACTTCGTTTTCACTTATGCGACTGATTGAAAAACCGGGCTTAGTGACGAACGGTCAATTTTTATTAAATGGCAAAAATATCTTATTATTAAAAGACCAAGAAATCGAAAATGTTCGTGGCGGTGAAATGGCCATGATTTTTCAAGAGCCCATGACGGCGCTGAATCCCGTTTTAACGATCGGTTACCAAATGGATGAGCAAATTAAAAAGCACATGCGGTTAAACGACAAAGATTCGCGCGACCGCGCCATTGAAATGCTTCAGCTGGTGGGAATTCCTTCAGCCAAAGAAAGATACTCAGCCTACCCGCACCAACTTTCGGGCGGAATGCGCCAACGGGCAATGATCGCGATGGCCTTATCTTGCAATCCAAAATTTTTAATTGCCGACGAGCCGACGACGGCCCTTGATGTAACAATTCAAGCCCAGATATTAGAGCTGTTTCAAAGTTTACAAGAAAAAATGAATATGACCGTGCAATTTATCACGCACGATTTAGGCGTAATTTCTGAAGTGTCAGATAAAGTTTTGGTTATGTACGGTGGCCAAACCTGCGAGACCGGTCCCACGCAAGATATTATAAATTCTCCGGCGCATCCTTACACGGCCGCCCTGATATTATCGCGGCCGCAACATGGGCAACGCGTTGAGCGGCTAAAAACCATCGAAGGTTCGGTACCGGCGCCACACGAACTTCCGCAAGGCTGCCCGTTTGCCAATCGCTGTCCGAATGTATTGCCACAGTGTTGGACCCATAAACCCCCGTTAGAAACGATCGCCAGCCGCCCTGATCGAAAGCTAGCGTGCTTCAACCCCCTTCCAATATAAAGGCTTTGATAAAAATATGAGTGAAATTATTTTAGAAGCCAAAAATATTAAAAAATACTTTCCAATTAAAAAGGGCTTCTTCATGCGTGAAGTGGGCCAGGTGAAGGCCGTTGAAGATGTCGATTTCATTGTTCGACGAGGCGAAACTTTGGGTCTGGTGGGTGAATCTGGTTGCGGCAAATCAACTTTGGGTCGCACTTTGATTCGTTTGTATGAACCAACGGCGGGCGAGATTCAATTTGATGGACATAATTTTTTAAAATTAAAAGGTTCTGAATTAAGAAAAAAACGCCGCGATTTGCAGATGATCTTTCAAGATCCTTATTCTTCGCTAGATCCGCGCATGACCGTAGGCCAAGTGATTGAACAGCCGTTTATCATTCACGGTTTACTGCAAAAGAAAGAACGCGAAGTGCGCGTTAAGCAATTACTTGAAATGGTGGGTCTTAAATCTTCACATATCAATCGCTACCCGCACGAATTTTCGGGCGGCCAACGCCAGCGAATTGCGATCGCGCGCGCCATCGCATTAGATCCTAAACTTATTATTTGCGACGAACCCGTTAGCGCTCTCGACGTATCCATTCAAGCGCAGATTCTAAATTTATTAAAAGATTTACAGAAACGCTTAAATTTAACTTACATCTTTATCTCGCACGATTTATCAGTGATCGAACACGTTTGCGACCGCGTTGCCGTGATGTACCTGGGCCGCATCGTTGAACTTACCACCCGTGAAGAGTTATTTGCGAATCCGCAACACCCGTACACGCAAGCTTTATTGTCTTCAATTCCAACGATTGGAACCGGCAAAAAGAAAATGTCTAAAGTTTTAATTGGCGAAATACCATCGCCCATTAATCCACCCAGCGGATGTACATTTCACCCGCGGTGTCCGCACAGTTTCGAACCTTGCTCAAAGATTATTCCGGCCCTTGAGGGTCCGGTTGATCATACGAAAGCCTGTCATTTATATGACCCAAAATATAAGAAAACAAATTTAACAACACAAAAGGAGTTGTTATGAAAAATCTAAGTTTAGTTCTAGCTACCGTTTTAGTACTGGTTGGTTGCACGAAGAAAGATAATGCGGGAAGTACTCCGGGCACTCCTTCTGCGGGCGCTACATCTAATGCCGGCGGAAAACTAACAAACAACGAATTAAAAATCGGCATCACCCAAGAGTTTGAAAACTTCAATCCGGTGATTCAGACGATGTCAGCCACTAGCTATATGCAGCACATGGTGAATCGTCCCCTTGTAACCATTAATGCCGATGGTAAATGGATTCCGTTGTTGGCAAAAAAAATTCCGACAATTGAAAATGGGGCTGCCAAGATCGTTGATAAGGGTGGTAAAAAGAAGCTCGTGGCGATTTGGGAAATTCTTGAAAATGCAAATTGGGGCGACGGAAAACCAGTCATCTGTGAAGATATCATATTTTCACTTAAAGTCGCTTCTTCGCCAAATGTAAGCGTTGGCGAGAAAGAAACATATACTCAAATCGAAAAAATCGAAGCAGATCCAAAAAATCCAAAAAAATGTACTTTTACTTATGAAAAAGCAAAATGGGATTTTTATCAGCTTGGCACCGTTTGGTTGTTACCAAGTCACTTAGAAGAGGCTGTCTTTAAAAAATTTGGCGCTTTAAAAGAAGGTTACGAAAAGAACTCGCTTTATTCAAAAGACCCAACTAATCCGGGTCTTTATAACGGCCCGTATGTTTTAACTGAGCTTCAGTTAGGCGACCACGTAAGCTTTGCTCCTAACACAAAGTTCTACGGTGAAGCGCCCAAATTTAAACGCATTATCGTTAAGTTGATTCCAAACTCAGGCACGCTTGAGGCTAACCTGCGCTCTGGCACGATCGACATGATTTCATCATTGGGTTTAGCCCTTGATCAAGCTTTAGCCTTCGACAAAAAAGTTAAAGGCGAAAATTTAGGTTACTCGGTTTTATTTGAACCAAGTGCTACTTACGAGCACATCGACCTGAATTTAGATAATCCAATTCTAAAAGACATCCGCGTTCGTAAAGCGCTCAATTATTCAATTAACCGCGAAGAATTAGTTAATTCACTTTTTGAAGGTAAGCAAAACCCAGCGATACACGCGGTTACACCGAAAGATCCGTGGTTTACCGATGACCCAACTAAAGTTGTTATCTACAAATACTCTCCGCGCGAAGCCGAGCGTTTGTTAGAAGAAGCCGGTTGGAAAATGGGCGCGGATGGTATTCGCACTAAAGGTGAAAAACGATTGTCTTTCACCTTAATGACTACGGCCGGAAATAAAACCCGCGAGCTCGTCCAAGTTTATTTGCAAAATAAATGGAAACAAGTAGGTATCGAAGTTGTCTCTCGCAACGAACCAGCGCGCGTATTCTTTGGTGAAACCACTAAGAAACGAAAATTTGATTCTATGGCTTTATTCGCCTGGATTTCTTCTCCAGAAAATAATCCAAAATCGACATTTACCACGAACAATATTCCAACGGCTAAAAACGGTTGGTCCGGACAAAACAGCATGGGCTGGTCAAATCCAAAGGTAGACGAATTGCTTTACAGCATGGACACCGTTTTTGAACACGCCAAACGAGTTGAAATTATTCACAAAGTATTAAAATATTACACGGAAGATGTTCCCGTTTTGCCATTATACTATCGTTCAGATATCGCCGTGATTCCGACTCAATTAAAAAACTTTCGCTTAACGGGTCACCAGTTTCCGGAAACGAACGAAGTCGAGAAATGGACTGTCGAATAATATGTTAACTTTCATCTTACGCAGGATTGTACAAACTCTCGTCGTGATAGTTATTCTATCTTACGTTTGCTTCGGCCTCATGACTTTGATGCCGGGCGATCCTGTGGAGTTGATGATATCGGCTAACCCGCGCATTTCGGCGGAAGACGTTACCCGCCTACGCGAATTCTACGGGCTCGATCAGCCGTTAATCAAACGCTACTACACTTGGATTTCTGATATCTCAAAAGGCGAACTTGGTTATTCAAGAACTTATCGTATTCCCGTGACCGAAATGATGGGGCCGGCGTTAACGGCCACTTTTATTTTATCGATTACTTCACTGCTGTTTTCGTTGATTATTGCAATTCCCCTAGGGATTGTATGCGCGCTTAAACCCAATTCTAAGGTGGATTACATTGCAAATCTTTTTAGCTTTGCGGGAATTTCGGTGCCTTCGTTTTGGCTAGGTATCGTATTAATTATTATATTTGCGGTCAATTTACGTTGGCTTCCGGCTGGTGGCTATCAAACCACGGGCTTAGCTTACGAAAATATTTTTCAAGAATTGATGGATAAAGCAAAATATTTAATTTTACCAATGGTTTCTTTATCGGTGCAATCGATCGGACGATTCTCACGTTTCACACGGTCAGCCATGCTTGAGGCCATGCGAAATGATTATATTCGCACCGCGCGCGCTAAAGGTTTAAGTAACCGCGTCGTGATTTTTCAGCACGGGTTTAGAAATGCTTTAATTCCGTTAATTACAATCATTGCAATTAGCTTCTCTTCAATTTTTTCGGGCGCACTGATTACCGAAACTTTATTTGCATACCCGGGCGTAGGACGTTTAATTTACTCTTCCATTATTGGAAATGATTTTAACGTTGCGATGGTGGCCTTTGTGGTTTCGGTCAGCGCCGTTTTAATTATGAGTTTAGTATCAGATATTCTTTACGGCGTGGTTGATCCGCGTATTTCATACAAATAGGAACCGCCAATGAATACCGCGCAAAACACCACTCAAAAAGCACAGCAAAAAGCCCAGATCGCCAAGATGGAAAAAGCCCAAACCATCACGCAAATTGTTTACAGTCAGTTTAAAGAACACAAAGCCGCCGTTATTGGCGCTTATGTAATTCTAATTTTTGTGGTCGTTGCACTCAGCGCGCCCTTGATTGAAAAATTCACGGGCCTAGATGCCGAATCACAAAACGTATTTAATCGTTACCGCCCGCCGATGACGCGCGTAAAAGCCGGCACGGATGTTCGCGAAACTTCGATTCAAAGATTTATCGATGCCAATCCCGAAGAAGTTTTAATTATCCAAAATCAGCTCATCAGCCAGCAATTAGTAAAACCCATCCGGCCAGAAGACGCCCTGTACGACTGGGCCCAACTCGATCGCACGAAGGCGATGGACGCTATTGATTTAATTGATACCTCGAAAAAATCAGAACTACGTGCGATTGCCAATCGCTTTGAAAGCTTTCACATCCTAGGAACCGATGAATTAGGGCGCGACGTGATGATGCGTTTGATCTATGGCACCCGAGTATCAATGGGAGTGGGAATATTAGTAGCGTTGGCTTCCGCGCTAATCGGACTTTTAGTTGGCGCCGTCGCGGGTTTTTACGGAGGCTTCATCGATACGCTTTTAATGCGCGTTACCGACGCTCTTTTGTCGCTACCCTTGATGCCCGTTTTAATTGTTGTGGCGGCCGACGATCTACAAAAAATTCCGTTCATTAGTAGAATTTTAACTAGCGGAAACGAAAGCATACTAAAACTTGTTCTGATTTTATGTTTATTTTCATGGATGAGCGTAGCCCGTTTAGTGCGCGGAAGTATTTTATCTTTGCGTGAGCGCGAATTTATTTTAGCCTCAAAAACTTTGGGCGCGACTGATTATACCTTGATTACTCGTCACATGTTTCCGAATGTTATTGCGCCCATGTTGGTGTCAGTAACCTTAGGCGTGGGTGAATCAATTTTATTTGAAGCGGCCTTAAGCTTCTTAGGCTTAGGTATTCAGCCACCCACCCCAAGTTGGGGTAACATGTTATTCAACGCCCAAGAATTAATTTACCAAGCCCCATTTTTGGCGATCTTACCCGGTCTATTGATCCTGTTCGTAACGATCAGCTTCAATTACCTGGGGGACGGCTTACAAGACGCTATCGATCCGAAGGCCATGCGCAGATAGGCGCAGTAGTTAACCGGCGCCGGTAGGCGCGCAGGGCAATTTGCGCCGCAAATCGATTTGCTATTTCTCGCAGTTATTAGAGAACCTATGCGTGGTTTAAGTGAAGAATTAAGCGTGTGTTAGGCTTAGCGGACAATTATTAAACATCTTTGTAAAATTCACCAAGTGACCTAAGCCTAAAGGCGCTAGCTTGTTGTTAGGCACGGCACCTAAATTGGATAGAAATCTTATTAATGAGGGAGATTTCTATGAAAACGGTTCAACAATTGTCGTCTTTAGTAATGTTCACAATGTTAATTATCTGTGGATTCACCAGTGAGGCCCGCGCCGAAAATTCGGGTGAAATGTCTTGTCGAATGAAGGCAAAAGAAATTGCGGCTGAAACTTATAAAAATTGTATGACCGATCAACGGCAAACGCAGCTCGAGCAAATTCGTAAAGACTATAAAGAAAAGCTTTCTGAATTAAAATCTCATTACGATGAAAAATTAAAAAAATTAAGCGGTGTTTCGGGCAAAGCTCAAAGTGCCCCGGCGGTTTCTGAACAACCTCAATCGTCCGACGAAATGTCTAAACCCGTTTTACGCCCACTTGCCGAAGCAAAGCGTTCGGCGCAAAATCGATCACGCGCTTCGGGCGCACGCAGTTTACCAATGAAAAAGGGTCCGGTTAAATCGCAATCGATCGACCTTTCAACCCCGTCAATGCCATCTGATTCTACGGCCGTCGAGTCCGTTCAGGCAGAAAACCGACTTAAAATCGAACAAGACGGGCCTAATGACATTGAAGTAGTTGAACTGCCAAGCCAAGAGTAGTATTTTTAAGGGGTAACCGCATGGCTTAGGCGTTAAGCCCAAAAGGAGACCTCATGGGAGAGTTTAGTATTTCGCATTTAATAATTGTGGCCGTAGTTTTGTTAATATTTTTTGGGCCAAGTAAGCTTCCGCAATTTGGCCAATCTTTAGGTAAAGCGATCAAAGGCTTCAAACAGGGTCTCAATGAAATCGATACCGATGCTAAAGACGTAGGTCCTCAAGCGCAGATCAATCAGAACCAAGATATCACGAAGGCTCCGATCGATAATAAAGTTAATCAGAATAAAACTTAAATTTTAGTTTCTAACTCTTGCGGAGTTATTTGATCTGAAATAATTCCGTGTACTTTCGTCGCCAATTGAAAATATAAATTTATCTCATTCACCGTCCAAAGTACGATGGGTACTTTCGCAGCAATTTTTTGCATTTTCCGATCGTTCCAGTCAAGGTAACGTAAGTGAAAGGCGTGTGGGGCACATAGAAAATTAAAAATTCGACTTCGAATAAACCAACGATTCAGTGAATACTTCTCTAACGTTTGAATGAGGGCGCGGTAAATTGCAGGTTCGAACCATCGAATTCTAGCTAATGAAAATGGATTAAAACTTGAAATAATTATTTGATTAATTAGATCATACTTTTTAACTAAGGCTAAAACTTTTTTCTCTAACGTGAATTTAAAAATGGCGGCGGTCTTTAATTCTACGTTCAACTTAAGTTTGGTTTGATTTTGTTCTTTTAGCCATTCAAACACATCTTCCAATTTTGTGATGGGGGTTAGCGTCCTTAATCGTTCAAGCGTTATATTTTTTATTCGCTCAGCTTGAAAAGATTCATTATGAAATAAAACAACTTCTAAATCTTTTGTTAAACGCACATCGAATTCAACCATCTCATAGCGCCGGCTAAAGGCAGCCTGAATTGAAGCTAGTGAATTTTGGCGTTCTCCTTCGAACCAGTACCCGCGATGCGCTTGCACTTTTGGAAGCCAAGTTCTAATTTTTGAATCTTCAGTCCAATTCATTATCGGCTTTCTACTGGCGGAGCGGTACCAAAATGACTTCATCTTGACCGTTTCGCTGGATATCATATTTCAATTGGTGCAAACCGTTTTGCAAGGTCGCTAGTGCTAAAATTGAGCTGTCTTCTTTCCAGCGGCCGTTTGCCTGAACTTGCGCTATTTCTTTTTCATCTTCTTTATTTTTCAAATCAAAATTAAAATCGAAATTCATATTTTTCCAATTCGTACCCTTCAAATTTAATTGTAGCTTCTGCGCACGATACGCCTCGCCCCGAAGGCCAGAGTCTTCGCCGAACAGCGCCAAGACCGTTGAATTACGCACCGCCGGCACAATAATTTCGGTGCCCGATGCTTTGGCGGTTAAAACCAAGCTTTTAACCCCGTCCGGACTGGCCGCTTGAATAAAATCGATATGCAAATCGTCAACTTTCATTCCTTCAAATTGAAGTTGGGTTGCCGCAATTGAAACCTGCTGGCGCTCGTCGAGACTTTTTTTATAATTCCAATTTAATTTTAGTTCTGGCGACTGCTCGATTTGCGTTAACTGGCGCCAAATGCTGGGGTTTAAAAATGAACCTTGGGCTTGTAAGACCGCGGTCAGATTATTATTGGTTTGATTATAGTTCGCTTCAAATTGCCCGTTGATTGCGGCCGCATTAATATTAAAGTCACTTAAAATGACCGAGTAATTTTTATTTTTATGAGCACCTTGAAATTGAATCGAGTCAATCGTTTGCAATTCGCGGGTGCCACGATTTGAAAAGATTAATTGCGTGCCGAAGATACCACCCGTTAATTTCCAATCGTGATCATTCAAATATTGAAATTGACCTCGCAATTCACCTAAATTTTCGAAACTATTTAAATTGTCTTTAAATTGATTCAAACCCCGCAATTGATTAAGCGGCAACTTCAAAATTTCGGCTTTAAATTCACTAAAAGTAGGTTCGTCGTTAATAATCTTAATTTCAATGTCGTCACTTCGAATCGAAGTTTTCTCGCCTGCTAATTCAAGCGTTTTGATCAAGACATTTGTTTGCGCTGGATGGGTTGTTGTTGAACCAAACAGATTAACTGTTAGTCCAAGCGGCCATCGTTCAAAAATTGCCGCCATATCTGCTGATTTAACCAGAGGTAAAAAAGCCTTAACCGAAACTTTTTTTGTGTTTAATTCGTAATTTAATTTTTGAAGAACTGAGCTGTATTGCAATGTCAGCTGCATGTCACCGTCAAGCAGCCGTCCCTTAACATGAGCGTCGACGGTGTATTCCTTTTTAACGTCAGCCTTGGCTTCAGCTTTCATATTGGCGTTCAAATCTGCAACCAGGTGAAATGTATCAGTGCGTGCATCTTTAATGGCCAAGATTTGCGACTGGATATCAATTGCGCCCAAACTTTCTTTATCATATTGAAATCTTAAATGCAGATTTCGAAAAGAAAGGGGCTGTTGGTACTGATCTTTAATAACAACTTTAAGTTGATCAACGACAATTTCTTTTAGCTGCGTATTCGTACGACGCTGAAAAATCCCGGTTTCAGACGAAACTGAAACGGCGGTCGCCGCATCATTGGGCGTTTTTACTTGCGTTGCGCGGGCCACGGCCACCTTGCCCGTGGGTGAATTCACTACCGCTAGGCAGTTTTGCAAATCACCAATTCTTAATTCAACATTATGCGCGCGCACGGTATCCACAATCGTTTGCGAAATAATGAGTGCCGTCCACGAAATGGGAACTTCAATTTGTTCGATAAATATTTGCGAAGACTGACAAGAATTTTTTTTAGGACTTAAGCGCACGCGGTTGATTTCAAGGCGTGGCCAGGGTAGGCCCCAATTAGCTAAATTAACGTGGGCACTTTCAAAATCGACAATAAAGTCTTTTTCTAACCGGCTAACGGCTTTTTGTAAATGCACCTGCACTCGCGCCGGACTAATTTGAATTTTTAAGATAAGACCTAATGCAAGTGAAACCAAAAGCCCGGCAACCGAGATTCTTAATCCGGGTTGGTCAATGACGGCGCGACTCATAATCCTTACACATATTTAAAAGCGAGAATTTCATACTCTTTATCGCCTTTGGGACTTTGCACCGTCACCAAGTCAGCCACTTTTTTGCCGATCATGGCGCGTGATAACGGAGAAATAATTGAGATCATTCCTTTTTTTACATCCGCTTCATCAACGCCCACAATTTGGTAATTTGATTTCTCATCAGTTTCGGTATCTTGAATTTCTACTGATGCTCCGAAGACAATTTTATCGGCCTTTATTGTGGCCGGATCAACTGCTTCAACTCCGGCAAGCTTACCTTGAATTTCGCCGATACGACCCTCGATCATTCCCTGGCGTTCTTTAGCCGCATCATACTCGGCATTTTCGCTGATATCGCCGTGGGCACGCGCTTCTTCGATGGCTTTAATAATTTGCGGGCGCTCTTCGTGGATTAATTTTTTTAGTTCACTTTCAAGCATAAGCTTGCCGCGAAAAGTAATTGGAAGAATTGAAGTCAAAGTATCTTGCGCCATGATAAGGTGCCTTTCGCAGGTTGAAGCCATCTACCAATTTAAGTCTAGTCAGATTTAGCTTCAATCTAGTTTAAGTCGAGCTCTACAAAAGCCCTATTTTATACCTAAATTATCATACTTACACAATCACATGAGGACAGACTATGCCGCGTCAAAATAGACTAAACCCATGCAAGTAACGCCGCCAATTGATCAAATTCTTAATTCTGAAACTATCTGGTTATCGACTCATAAAAATGCTGATGGAGATGGTCTTGGCAGCGAAGTGGCATTTTATTTTGCACTCAAAACGCTAGGGCGCAAAGTTCAAATCATCCACAACGATTCCGCCCCGAAACGTTACCGTTTTTTGACCGAAAAAATCGACATCCTGTCGGTTGATCATGTGAACGAATTCAAAATGAGCGACCAAGATATTCTAGTCGTATTTGATACGCACGACCCTCTTTTATGTGCACCCCTATTCGGAATCATGCAGGAAAAGAAAATACGCGTTTTATTTATTGATCACCATATCCCGATAAAACAAAATTTGAATTTAGTTGATTACTTAATCGACGAATCAGCCTCTTGCACCGGTGAGATTGTTTTTGACCTTATTAAAAAATTGTCGGTCGCAATCAATTCGCAAATTGCCACCCCACTTTACGCAAGCCTTATCTTCGACACGCAAAATTTTAAATTTATTCGTGGTTCAAGCCGTCCTTTTGCAATGGCCACCGAGCTGCTTAATGCGGGCGCGGACCATCACACCATTCAGCAAAATTTATTCAACAATTGGACGATTCAAAAAATGAATTATCTTGCGCATCTTATAAAAAATGTTGAATACAAAGACGATCAAAAAATTGCACTTATTAAAATTGACCAAAACAGTTTAGCCCTACACCAGCTTGAAGCCGATGACGTAAGTGACCTGATTGATCTTTTTATGGGAATTCAAAGTCTTGATGTGGCGATTGTAATACGTGAAGAGGGTAAGAATTATTACAAGCTTAGCTTTCGAAGCCGCACATATGAAGTTCTGTCGTGGGCTCGTTCATTTAACGGAGGCGGACACTTATTTTCAGCGGGTGCTTGGGTCCGTGAGCCGCGCGAAATGATAGAGCAGAAAATTGAAAATTTAATATTACAACGGCCTATTTTAAAAGCGAGCTCGCAGTAGATAATTCGCCAAGTATTTTCTCGGTATCTTTTCGGCACGCGCCGCAGCCCGTTCCGGCCAAAGTCGTTCGCGCAATTTCATTCACGGTGCGACAACCTTGTTTTAGGGCCTGATGCACTTTTTCCGCAGGCACCATTCGGCAGTGGCACAACTCTTCGTGCGCATAAGCTAAGGCCGGTTTTTTTTGGACGGCGCAAATTAATTCATGAATTAAAAAATCATCATTTGTTTTGGGCACATTAAATGACCACTTCGTTGGGTCAACGCCAAATTGCCGTTTCATTTCTTGCAGCCGATTAAGAAGTGATAAAGGACCCACCGCTTTGAACGTCTGCCCATCAAAATCGATTTGTGATTGATATTGGCTACGGACGGAAATATTCATACTAATAGATTAATTATATTTTTTAACTTCGTCTAGTGCGACCCGACTTCGGCAAGCTCAGCCAAAGCGTCTTCAAGTTTTGGATATTTATAGCGAAAACCTAAATCAATGAGTTTACGCGGAGTTACTCGGGTTGATGAAAGAACTAATTCCGACATCTCACCCAGGGCTAATTTAATAACAAAGGCTGGCGCATTCGGTAACTGAATGACTTTCAAAGTTTGGCTCAGCGCTTTGGTAAAGTCTTGATTCCGTATCGGCTCGGGGGCCACCGCATTAATAACCCCGTGGTAACGGTCATCGCTAATGGCGCTAACGAAGAGTTCATTTAAATCATCTAGGTGAATGAAGCTCATCCACTGTTTGCCTGAACCTAAGGGCGCCGCCAAATTCATCTTAAATATTGAGATTAACTTTTTGAGGGCCCCGCCTTCAGGACTAAGCACTAGACCTAATCGCAAAATCACCACGCGCGTCTGCGTGCGCTCGGCCCAGTCACGAAAAGGTTTTTCCCAGGCTTCACATACTTCCGTTAGAAAGCTACTACCGCGGGTGGCGCTTTCATCTAAAATTTCATCTCCACGATCGCCGTAATAACCTTGGGCTGATACAGTGAGCAACGTTTTTAAAGTATCTGGGCAGTGTTGTAATAAATTTTTGGCACTAGCCACGCGTGAATCGATGATGAGCCGCTTTTTTTCTTTCGTCCAACGGCCATCAATATTTTCTCCAATTAAATTGATGACGGCATCTACGCCCGTAAAATTTTCGGCCTTCAAAGGCCGGTTCATTAAATCACACTCGATCCACTCCGGCGTAAAGGCAACGATTTGAGCGGCTTTACTTTGATTGCGGGTCACAATTCTTAGCGAATGGCCTGCCTTTATTAACTTGAGACATAATTTATTTCCGATGTAGCCGGTTGCGCCCGTCATTAAAATTTTCATTTGAGTGCTTTCTTAAATTCAGTCAAAGCGCGTTCGCGCGCAAACGTATGCTCAACCATGGGTTTACAATAAGCTTCTGTGCCAAATTCTGGCACCCACTTTTTTATATAATCTAAATTTTTATCGAAACGTTCTAGCTGCGAGGTCGGATTAAAGATTCGAAAGTAAGGGGCGGCATCGCACCCCGTGCCGGCGGCCCACTGCCAGTTGCCATTATTCGCCGCCAAATCGTAATCTAGAAGTTTTTCCGCGAAGTAATCGGCCCCCTTCGACCAATGCATCAGTAAATGTTTAGTCAAAAAACTTGCCGTCACCATGCGGGCGCGGTTATGCATAAAACCCGTGGCGTTTAATTCGCGAAGTCCTGCGTCAACCATGGGGTAGCCCGTCTGACCCAGTTTCCATTTTTCAAACTCAGCCTTATCATTTCGCCAGGCGACTTTTTCGTAGTCGGGCCGAAAACTTCCTTCACTCACGTGCGGAAAATTCCATATAATTTGCATGAAAAATTCACGCCAAATAAGTTCACTGAGCCACACGGCCGATAGGTCTTTACAATCGCGCACTAACTTTCGAATGCTAACTGTACCGAATCGCAAGTGAATGCCAAGGCGGCTGGTGGCGTTTTCTATTCCGGGAAAGTCCCTCTGCTCGGCATAGTTTTTTAAGACTGCTTTTGACAGTTTTGATGAGGGTATTTCATGATCGCTTTCGCTAAACCCCAATTGTTTAAGGGTGATCAGCGAACTAGGATTTTTAATCTTTAAATAACTTTGCTGATATTTTTTATTTGGATAAGATTTTAAATAAAAAGGGCTTAAAGCGGCTAACCATTTTTTTTTGTAGGGCGTGTAAACCGTGTAAGGCCTTTGCATATCGGTTACAATTTCTTTTTTTTCAAAAATAACTTGATCTTTGTACAGCAAAAACTGAATTAAATTTTTTTGCGCCCAAACTTGTAAGGCGTCATCACGCCGCTGCGCTTGCGGTTCGTAATCTTGATTCGCGTAGATCGCTTCTAGGTTGAATTCAGTATTTAATTTTTTGAAGATATCAAGCGGCACGCCTTGTTCAACCCGCAAGTCAGAGCCAAGTTCATTCAATTGTGACTTTAAATCGGCCACCGTTTGATGAATGAACTGAACCCGGGCGTCGATTTTAGGTAGTAAACCTAAAATCGTCGTGTCAAAAATAAATAGCGGCAGCACCCCGGCGTGATTTTTCAGGGCGTGATACAAACCAGCATTGTCATCAAGACGGAGGTCGCGTCTAAACCAAAATAAAGTAACCGATTTTCTTTTTTCGTTCATGCATTGATATCTTAACAAGATCTGCTAAGATAACAAATCTAAATGCCAAGCAAAAGAAAAGAACTTAAATCGATTAAAAGCTCGCTCCTTTCACGCAGTTTTAGCGTGGCCAAATTGGGCTTGGGCGCCGGCCTTAAATACGCGGGCTCAAAAGTTCGTAATACCCCGCTTGATGAATTTATTAATTCGCAGGCGATTCACTTTACCAAAGAATTAGGTGAACTTAAAGGCAGCCTAATGAAGGCCGGCCAAATGCTTTCAATGTACGGTGAATATTTTTTTCCACCACAAGCTAATAAAATCTTAAAAAGCCTACAATCAGAGTCGCCACCGATCGAGTGGCCCACCATGAAAAAGTACTTAGCCAAGTATTTAAAGCCTGAGTTATTGGCCGAGCTTGAAGTTGATCCGGAATCGATTGGTGCAGCCTCAATGGGGCAAGTGCATAAAGCGCGTATTAAAAAAACGGGCGAATGGATCGCGCTTAAAATTCAGTACCCCGATGTCGATAAAGCCATTGATTCAGACATTTTGGCTTTGAAGTCATTGCTAAAATTTTCAAGAGTCATCCCATCAAGTATTGATTTAACGGCGGTCTTTGAAGAAATTAAGACGATGTTGCGGCAAGAGCTTGATTACCATAACGAAGCGCGCCTGACGACAATGTACGGTGAACGCATCAAGGGTGATAAGCGTTTTGTGGTGCCTAAAGTTTACGATCGTTATTCAAATAAAAAACTTTTAGCAACCGAATACATTGAGGGCGTAAGAGTTGATCACCCCCTCGTGCAGTCTCTTTCGCAAAAAAGACGTAATCATTTGGCCGAGAATTATTTAGATATCTATTTTAAAGAAATTTTTGATTGGAATTTAGTACAGACCGATCCGCACCTGGGTAATTATAAAATTCAGATTGATCCTTTTGGTGAAGATCGCATCGTGTTACTTGATTTCGGCGCGTGCCGCGAATTTTCGACTGATTTTATGAAGGATTACCGCCGTATGATAAAGGGTTCCATCTTACGCGACCAAAAATTGTTTTTTAGCGGGGCCGAAAAACTTGGCTTTATCATTAAATCCGACCCACCTGAATATATAAAGGCTTTCGAAGAATTTTGCTATGAAACCGTCGAACCCTTTAAACCCGAAGGCACTTACCAATGGAAGCAATCTGATCTTCCGGGTCGCGTGGTTAAAAAAGCGATTCAATTTAAAAACTTCGATTTACGAAGCCCTCCGCGTGAGATCTTATTTCTGGATCGTAAAACCAGCGGCGTCTTTATATTTATGTCGGTATTAAAGGCAGACCTTAACGCACGAAAAATCATTGATCCTTATCTGGCGCAAGTTTAAAACAAAAGGGTGCAACCCAATTACGCTCTTGTGCTATTAAGTTTTAATCATCCGGACCTGACGGAGCGGTGTTTGCAGAGTGCACTTGATTTGCAATTTCCCGCTGACCAAATTTTTTTAATCCACAATGGATCAGAAGAAAAATTTTGCACGCGACTTTATGTTTCATTTCCCAAAGTTAATCATATTCTAATTTCGGAAAATGCTGGGTTTACCGGCGGGGCCAACCGCGGTCTAACGGAAGCCTTTAAAAATTATAGCCATGTTTTCTTTATAACAAATGATACCGAAATGATATCTTTACCCGAAGTTTATCCCATTCAACTGGATTTACTGTCGCCGCTAATTTTAAAGCGAAAAACTGAAAGCGTTGATTCTGTCATTGGACTTATCGATTTAAAATTTGGCAATTTACGGCATGTGCGACAAGCTGAAGAAATTGCAACCTTGACTGAACAGCAAATGACATACGTACCAGGAACCGCGTTTGGAATTAATAAAAAAACTTTTGAATCGCTTGGCGGCTTTGATGAAACTTTTCATACCTACTGGGAAGATGTAGATTTAAGCTTACGAGCCCACGATGAAAAAATGCGAATTGCGCATTCAGATTTATTTAGGCTAAGACATAAAATTGGCAAAACTTGTCATAAAAATAGATTTTATACCCTTTATTTATTTCAGCGTAATCGTAGAAAACTAATGCAAAAGCGAAAGTTAGCCGGGCCTCACTTTTACACTGTCTACGGGATGCACATGTTAAAGCTGTTATTAAAAATACTAATTAAACCTGAGCGAACAACACCATTACGTTACTGGTGGAAAGCTATCTATGACTAAACCAATAAACTTAGCCACAAAAGAAGCAAGGTTACTTTTTTTTGTTTGGGCTTATACGCTTTTAGTTATCTTGTGGGGCGCCTGGGTGCGCATTTCACATTCTGGTGATGGCTGTGGCGACCACTGGCCCCTGTGCGGCGGCGCCCTTATTCCGAGTTTTCAGCAGACAAAGACTTGGATTGAATACACCCACCGCATAATGAGTGGCCTTTACGGGTTGCTAGTCATTTTCATGTTTTTTAGGTTACGCGCCCGTATTCATTTGATTCCGCGACAGCAAAGTTTTTTAAAAAAATTAATACTGTCTTTTTTAATCTTAATGATAACCGAAGCATTACTAGGGGCCATACTGGTTAAGGGCCAATTGGTCACGGTTAATGATTCGCTCTTAAGAATGATGGTTATGATTTTTCACCAGTTAAATAGTTTTTTATTAACTGGCGTCACGTACTTACTTTACCGCATTTTTAAAAGTCCAAATGAGGTTTATTCAACCAAAAACCAAAAGTATTTATTCTTATTTCTGCTTTTGCCAATAACCGGCGCCATTGCTTCGCTTTCAACGACGCTCTTTCCGAGTGTTTCGTTATGGCAGGGAATTATTGACGATTTTTCGCATGCGTCGCATTTATTCATTCGCTTACGGGCTTTACATCCGCTATTTGCCGTTCTGATAGCAACTGGATTTATTATTTGGTGTTATGCAAAAAACCATTCGCGTTTAGCCTTAGAATTTTTAATTGCAATTACAGTGGGAATTATCACTTTACTAACTCTGTCGCCCGTCTACCTGAAGCTTGCGCATTTATTAATTGCGCATTTACTCTGGGCTCGTGTGCTTTATACGTTGGTTAATTTACCGGATTCTAACAACCGGTAAAGAAATGTTATTTGATCATTGATCGAAAAAATTTCCATCATTTCGTATTGCAAATCATAGTCAAAAATAAGGTAAGCCGCAAACGCCCCAATGACCTCTTGCGGACCCGTTAAGCCTCGAATAAATATTTCGCGTTGTTGTTGGTCTTGAATATGTTGGCGAATCCAACGAATCAGCGCTTCACTAAGGGCCTCGTATTTCGGCTTTAGCTTCTCGTTAGGTAAAATGTCTTCATCGACCACTTCACCGTCTCCCATGAGCAACCCGTCAACCAATCGAAAATTCGGTACATCTAATTTGACTTTACCACTGCCACTCATAAAAACTAGTGTGGTCAGATCGGCCCGACTTTCTACAATACGTGGTATTGCATAACCCGCAATCGGCCTAATTTCATCGGTGCCTTCGGGCCTAAAACAAAGCGCAATCGGAATGGTTTTTTGAATGGATTGGTCAATCATCTGAATGTAACGGGGCTCAAATATATGAAGCGGCTTTGTGGTTCTCGGAAAGAGGTTCACATTCGTTAAAGGAAAGATAAAATAGGGATTCTGAATGCGAGACACTCTCGACTCCTTAGTCTCTTTATTGTATGATCAAAACATGCAAAGAATCATCTTTTTTGATGGCGTCTGCTCACTGTGCAATGGTTTTGTCGATTTCGTCCTAAAGCGCGACATTCACCATCAATTTTCTTTTGCCTCGTTGCAATCGGCGACGGCGCAAAAATATTTGCAACCCCAAGACCTTGGCCTGAGTAGCGTAGTTTTATTCGAAGACGGAAAGACCACCCAGAAATCAAAGGCCGCCCTGCGTGTTCTTTTTGCGCTTGGCGGAGGGTGGACAGTGCTGGCAATGGCATTATCAATATTTCCGGAGTTTTTTCGTGATTGTGGTTATGATTTCATTGCTCGTCATCGGTATCGGCTTTTTGGTAAACTTGATTCGTGCCGCCTGCCTACCGCAGATGAGCGAAAGTATTTCTTAGAGTAACACTTTAAGTTAACGAGCTTAATACCGAAATGAATGCGCGATCACCCTGACTGAGACCCACGGCAATCATCTCTGCGGGCGTGCACCAACGAATGTCATCGTGTTCGGTTAAAATCATGGTGGGAGTGTCACTCAATACAATTTTCCATAAAAAGATATGAACCGTCTTATTGGGATACGAATGAACGTGGTCGGTAACTAGTTTTAATTTTTCGGCGGTCAATTCTAACCCCAGCTCTTCATCGATTTCACGCACAAGCGCCCCGGTTTGTAATTCTCCCACTTCTACTTTGCCGCCCGGAAATTCCCACTCGCCGGCGCCCGATTGGCCTGGACCTCGACGTGCAATTAAGTAGCGATTATCAAGCGTGCGTTGCAAGGCTAAGGCGACCACTTCGATGGGCTGGCTTTTTTTAAGATTCGTGCTGACGGACATAGATTTACTTTGTTAAAATTAATGTATGTTTGCAACAGTTAAAAAAGTGCTTTAAGCGATGTTAGATTTTAATAACTCCTATTTTGTCTATTTAGTCGCCGGGGTTTCATTTTTCTTATACGGAAGCTCGATGGCTTCGACGGCGCTGCAGAAATTAATGGCGACAAGAATTACCACGCTTTTAAATCGCATCTCTTCTTCCCAGATTTTATCAATTAGCGTGGGCGTTGCCTTGACGACAATTTTGCAAAGCTCGGGTGCGGTTACTTCTATGCTGGTTGGATTGGGCAATGCGCGCGTTATTCGCCTGCAGCAGGTCATGGGGATAATCATTGGCACGGCGATTGGTTCAACTTTGACGGTGCAATTAATTTCTTTTGATTTAGCTTCGTACGCTCTGCCACTTTTTACGCTTTCGTTCATTGTTTATTTTATTACGCGCAAACCAACGGTTAAAAACGTGGCCACGGTGTTGATGGGATTTGGCTTACTATTCGTTGGACTAAAAATGATTTCAATTAGCGCGCATCACTTCGCTAAAGTAGAAATGCTTTCTGATGTTTTTAATACGTTAAGAGAAAATTCGTTTTATTCTTTTTTAGCGGCAACCGTTTTTTGTGCCTTTGTGCAAAGCAGTGCCGTGACCATTGGTTTAGCGATGAGTTTAGCATCGGCCGGACTTATTCCGGTTCACGATGCGTTTATTTGGGTCTACGGGGCAAATATTGGAACCACGGCAACGGCTTTGATGGCGGCCGCCGGCAGTAACTATATCGGTAAGCAAGTGGCCTGGGCGCACTTTTTTTATAAAACCGTTAGTGTTCTTATTTTTTACCCGATCACTTTGTACTTTTTAGATTTTATTGAAACGTTTCAAACCAGCGCACCCCGAATGATCGCTAACTTTCATTTTTTCTTTAACGTTGCCAGCGCCCTTATTTTTATTCCCTTTATTAAAATGGGCACTAAGCTAATTGAAAAAATGTTTCCAAAAACGGCGGGCGATGAATTTGGGGCCGAGTTTTTAACGATGGATTTCTATGAAAACTCTTCTCTGGCAATCTCGTACGCGCAGCGTGAAATTATGCGCATGGCCGATATTGTCCTTAATATGATTAAAGATTCAGTGCATTTATTTGAAACTGAAGACACTTCACTGGTGCAATCAATTAAAGACCGCGACAATCAGGTCGACTTTCTTTACCGGGAAATTAAAATGTTTCTATTAGATCACGCTAACAAAAGCACAACGGTCGTTCACCAGAGCATCATGAATACGATTATGTTCATTAGCGATCTTGAACGCGCGGCTGATTCAATTGATATCAATATTCGAACGCTGGCGGCTAAAAAACACGCCTTAAAGTTAGAATTCTCGTCAGAGGGATTGCACGAAATACAAGTCATGCATGCGCAAGTGGTTAAAGTCGCGTCGATGGGAATCAATGCTTACGATAATCCAGAAATGTGCGAACTAGCCATTCAACTGAAGCGCGACCTAGCCAAACTTGAAATTTCTTTTCGTGAAAATCACATTTCACGTTTAAACCGCGGCCTACGTGAAACGATTAATACCAGCTCAATTCATCTTGATTTATTAAGCGAGTACCGCCGCATTGCCAGTCTTCTGTGTAACCACGCGTACGCGACCACTAAAGCGAAACCATCGACCGGCGCTACCCCCACCGAGGATCGTTCATAAATTCTTTTAAAGTAAGGGTTTCACTTTTTGCGTAGCTTCTACAATCGAAATAAATTCTTCGCTAAATGTTTTCATTAATTCCAGCGCAAAACTTTTAGCATCCACGCCTAAATCTTTCAAACTACACGTTGGTACGGGTGTTCCTTCATTTTCAATGTTGATTCCTAAATGAATCAGGCAGGATACGGGCGAACAAGAGGCAATCGAAACGCTTAACTTTTTAGGCCCGGTGCTTGAATCTAAATAAAGATCGTCACCCTGACGCCTTAAATTTTTATTCAATTGCGCTTGGGCTGTCGCAACAAGTAACCGCTGGGCGCACACGGTGCTAAAAAGATTTTCACCGAAAATCTCGACGATAAAATGTAGCATACTTTGAGCTTTAATTTTGGCGTTAACTACAAAATCTTCCGCATCCACCATATGCTCAAGTGACACATCACAAGCGCCGGTAAAGGCGATGATCGAATTTCCCGCTAGCTTATGCTGCAAATACCCAAACAGTGATTTAAGTTGTGAGCCATCGTAATTAATTCGCTTATCAACAAATAGTGTTTTCATAATTTCTCAAAATTTCTTAGCACATCAACGTGCGCATTTTTAAAAGCGCGTGCGGCGCGCTGACAAGATTCGCAACGTCCGCACCATTTTTCGTTTGCCAGGTAACAGGGCCAAGTTAATTCAAAGGGAGCCTTCAAATGCTTACCTAATTTAACGATTTCTACCTTAGACATTGAAATTGTGTAGCACTGCACCTGAACGTGGTTAGCCGTAGAAAAATGAAAAGCTTTACTAACCACTTTAGTAAAAGAAAGACTATTATCCGGGAAAGTCGCCGCTTCTTCGGCATTGAAGCCAGGAATGATCATATCGGCTTGCAAGTTTTCCGCGAAAGCCGCCGCAATATTTAAAAAAATTCCGTTGCGATTAGGAACCCATACCGTTTTGGCCGATTTTTCAGAAACTTTTTTGTTATTGATGGAAACACTTTTACCCATTGGCACAATGCCTTGATCTTGGGTCAAAGACGATTGACCCAAATTTTTAAGCCAAAGTAGGTCAATAACTTGATGAGGCACACCTGCGACTTTCGCAATTTTTTTTGAGCGATCAATTTCTTTTACGGCCGATTTCTGCCCGTAATTGAAGGTAATTGCCAACTTAACATCAGTGGCTGCCAGCGCCGCATATAAGTTGACGGTCGAATCAAGCCCGGCCGACAGTAAAACGACTGATGATTTTTTTTTCATGTTAAATTTAAATCTTTCACTAGAAGCTGAATCGTTTTACGGCCATTAAAATAATTCCACTGCATTTCACAAAGTACTTCATAAAGTTTACCGATTTCAATTTTGGTTTTAATGATCTCGCTTGGCGAAAATAAAAGTCCGTCAACCTGACTGCTACGATTCGCATCAGAAAAGCTAAGTTTGTAATGCCCACCTTTGAGTTCACGCTTTGATATTAAAGATACTTTTTGAAATTTTATTAACGGCACGTGAAAGCCCACTCCGTAAGGACCTAAAAAGTCATGCCATTTCATGACGCTCGGATTTACTTCCGATAAATCGGCCGAAGTATCAAAATCGATTGCTAGACTTTGGGGATCCGACTTCAGAATCTGAAAATGATCATGCAATTTTTCAATGAAAGCGGTTTGATTATGATGATGCAATTCAAAACCAGCGGCGGCCGCGTGCCCGCCAAACCGATTCAAAACGGTTTCGCCTGACTTCAATGCCTCAACTAAACTAATCTCAGAACCTGGCGGCGTACGTGAACTTCCCACGATCATGCCTTCTGAATTTTCTGAGCCTACAAATGCCGGTCGATTAAAATGCTGGGCCAGTTTGGTGGCTATTAATCCAATAACGCCCCGATGAAAATCGCGTGAGCTTACAAATACAAAATCTGGTTCAGACCAATTTTCTAATAATTTCATGGCGCGTACTTCGGCATCGCCCTGCAGAGTTTGACGAGTTTGATTGTTTTCTAAAACGCGCGAAATCATTTGTTGGGCTTTACGGTCATTCGTTTCTAAATAAATCTGGGCCGGCAAAATATCTGATTCCATGCGTGATAAAGCATTAAGCTTCGGAGAAAAACGAATGGCCACATCTTGTGAAGTCAACTCGCGACCACTTAGCCCTAAGGCCTCAAGTAAGGCTTTAAGCCCGGCTTTTTTAGTTTGCGACAGGGCCACCAAACCATGTTTCACCAACACCCGATTATCACCTACTAGTGGCACCATATCGGTTAATGTACCAATGCAAAAATACTCTAGCACTTCTTTTAAATCCCAATCATTCTTTGGCAAATCTGCATCTTCAAAGAACGCGCGCTTCACCGCCCGCAGTAAATAAAAAGCGACGCCCGCGCCGCACAGGTAGCCTAAGCCTGATTTACAATCGCGTTGATTTGGATTCACGATGGTTAAAGCCTTCGGCAAATTTTCTCCGGGCAAGTGGTGATCGGTTAAGATCACATCGACGCCCAGTTCTTTTGCTTTATCAAACGCTTTGTAAGACGTAATACCTACATCAACCGTTATAATTAGGTTGATCCCTAAATTTTTTAATTCCTCAACCGCTTCGGCGTGAAATCCGTATCCCTCGCTTAACCTTCGAGGTTGGTAATAAGCGACTTCTTTAAAACCAATTTTTTCTAAGCCCGTTTTTAAAATCGCTAGACCACTTGTGCCGTCTAAATCGAAGTCGGCGTAGATACAAATTTTTTCTTTATTTTTATAAGCCTGAACGATGCGCTCGACCGCTTTAGTCATTCCTAGCATCAGGCCGGGCTCTTTAAGTTCACTCAACTTTGGATTCAGTAGATCTTCAAGTTGCGCTTGTGTAGTACCGCGCGAGGCCAGCACGCGTGCAATCAAATCGGGAAACGGCCCCAACAACTTTGGAGTTTGGGATAATCGCTGTTTCCAAACGGGCACGGGCAAACCTCACTAGCTTTAGAAAACTCTAAAAAAGATTAAGAAAATTACACTTTTTTAGCAGTTAGATTTAATTTTTCCATCAAAAGAATCATCGGGGCCGCCACGTAAATTGACGAGTAAGTTCCGAAGAAAATACCTATGCAGATTGCAAAGGCAATATCAGCCACAACGCCGTTTGCGAAAATGTATAAGCATAACGATGCGGTAAAAACTGTGCCCGATGTAATTAAGGTTCGACCTAACATATCGTTAATTGCGCGGTTGATGATAAATTTTGAAGATTTCTCTTTATACAAGTGCTCGGTTTCGCGAATTCGGTCGAATACCACAATAGTATCATTAAGCGAGAAGCCGATTAGACTTAAAATCGCGGCTAAGATCGGCACATTAACCTCTTTGCCAACAAATACAAAGATGGCAAGCGTAATGACCGCATCGTGAAATAAACATGCCACCGCACCGGGTGAGTATTTATAATCAAAACGAATTGCCACGTAAATTAAAATGACTAGTAAGCAGTAGAATACCGCTAAAAATCCATTGCGTTTGAGCTCGGCGCCCACTTGAGGTCCGACGGTATCAACACGACGAATATCAGGCGCAGCTGAGGCAAACTGAGTCATAACTTTATCGCGTACCTGCGCAATGGCTCTATTAAGTTTTTCATTGGTCTCTTTATCGGTTGCGCCCTTTTCCCCTTGAAAACGAATTATATATTCATTGCCTTCACCGAAACCCTGCACTCCGACTTCACCCAAATTCATATTTTCAACTGATTTTCGGACTTCATCAATATGAATGTTTTGATTAAACTTCACCTGCATTTCGGTTCCACCCTTAAAGTCGATTCCGTAAGTGATGCCTTTGACCGATAAATAAATAAGCGAAAGCACCACCAATAGAATCGAAATTCCACCGAAAATTCCCAAACTTTTTACAAAGTCAAAACGACCAAAAGATTCATGTTCTGTTACTTGATAAGCTTTAGACATAATAACTCCTAAACCGAAATTTTCTGCACGCCAAAACGGTGTACAAGGTTATCTACAATTACTTTAGATACAAATACGTTAGCAAAAATAGTCGTGACTAATCCCACTAATAAAGTCACCGCAAATCCACGCACGGGCCCGGTTCCGAAATAAAGTAAAACAATCGCGGTTAAGGCGACGGTAATATTCGAATCGATAATTGCCGACATTGCGTGCGTGTAACCATCTTGAATAGCCGATTTTATGCTAGCGCCCTTCGCGTACTCTTCGCGAATCCGCTCATTAATTAAAACGTTGGCATCTACGGCAAAGCCCACGGTCAGCGCCATCCCCGCAATTCCCGGCAATGTCAGCGTAGCACCTAAAGAGCCTAACAGCGCAAACACACATAAAATATTAATCACTAACGATAACGTCGTTATTAATCCCATCGCGCGGTAGTACCCGATCATAAATAAAATAATCAGTAATGATCCGATGTAAGAGCCAAGTTTAGCTTTGTCTAATGCATCTCTACCCAATGATGGACCCACGCGACGCTCTTCTAATTGCTCGAGTGCGGCCGGTAAAGCACCCGCTCGTAATGCAGTAGAAATTAATTGCGCTTCCGCGATAGACTCATCACGGTTACGCGCGCTTCCTAAAGTAATAACGGCCTGGCCATTAGGAATTTTAGATTTAATATTTGGCGCGGTCTTAACGACCTTATCTAACACAACTGCCATCTGTTCATTTAAATGCGCACCCGTTAAGTCACCAAACTTAGTGGCACCCAAAGAATTAAAGCGCAGAGAAACTTCCGGCGCCCCGTACTGATCAAAACTTACGGCGGCATTATCAAGTAAGTCACCCGTTAAGTCCGTATCGGTTTTAAGCAAGAAAGGAGTCGCACCGGCCTCCATTGTTTTGGCATTTTCCAATTTCTCAAAATAAACAACGGTCTTTGGTGGAATTTTTCCGTCTAAATCCTTATTAATACGCGCGACGTATTCGGTGTATTTCATTCCCGCCATCTTGTAATTGCCCGCCTTTTCCGCGTCGGCAATCATTTTTCGAATTTCATCCGGTTTTTTTTCGTAAGAAACGATCATGAAATCTAACTTGGCCGTCGTATTAATAAGCTGCTTAGCTTTTTCCGCATCCGCCATACCCGGCAACTGAATTAAAATACGATCGCCACCCTGTTGTGTGATTGAAGGCTCGGCCACGCCGAATTCGTCGATACGGTTACGAATGGTTTCAATGGCCTGGTGAATTATCGTCTGCTTTTGATCGGCGAGGTATGCGTCGAAGTATTTAACTTCAACGGTATTATCGCGAATTCCTAAAACCTGCAAACTAGTCGCATGAGTTTTTTGTATATAAGCTTCAATTTTTTTACCGTCTTCGGGCGTTGCCGCTACGATATCAAAGGCGCCAGTTTTGGCTTTCGTTAAATTAAAATCATTCACTTGAATATTTTCTTTGGCGAATTCAGATTTGAGCGCCAGCGTTTGACGAGTGACCGTTGTCGCCACCACACCCTCAATATCGACGCCCATCACTAAGTGCACGCCGCCTTGAATATCTAAACCGTAATTCAATTTAGAGCCCGGCAGCCAGCTGACTTTAGAAACATCAACAAAATTAGGAATGATAAATAAAACGGCCGCAATAATAACCACAATTGCTAGCCAAGTTCTAGTTCGTAGTCCGTCCATGATTACTTCCCGTCTTTCTTAGGTTGTAAAGTTGTTTGCGGCATTAACACCTGCGCGCGTAAAAATTTAATTTGCGTGTTATTAGCAACTTCTAAAGTCGCGATTTGGTCGGTCAATGCTGTGACCCGACCCAATATTCCAGATTGGGTCACAACTTGATCACCAACTTTTAAAGCTGATAAAAAGCTTTGCACTTCTTTTTGCTTTTTGGCTTGAGGGCGAATTAAGAAAAAGTAAAAAACACCGATGATCACGGCAAATGGCACAAATTGCATCCAAGGAGCTTGCGGAGGCTGATTAGCGACGGCTGCATCTTGCGCAACCGCTTGTGCAAAAACAAAAGTCGATGCGGTTAACTTCGTTAGAAGTCCAAAAAGTTCAAACATTCAAATCCTCTTTCATTGTTATAAAATAGCAAAGAAAATTGAACACTTAAACCACTCACAGTTCAAGCTTTGATTAGGAAGTTTTGTCAGACCTTACAAAACGCGTTAAGCAATCGTCACGGTAAGCAGGCCATCGATTCTGCTCTAAGGCCTCGCGCGCTTTTCGCATCAACGTCATATAAAAATGCAAATTGTGAATTGTATTCAGTCGCGCGCTTAAGATTTCACCACTCATAAATAAGTGGCGAAGATAAGCGCGTGAATAATTTTTGCAAGTATAACAATCACATTCGGGGTCTAATGGCCCAGAGTCCTCTTTATACTCTTGCCGTTTAATACTGATCTTACCTTGCCACGTATATAAAGTTCCATTACGAGCCACGCGTGTTGGTAAAACGCAGTCAAACATATCAACACCTGCATCAATTGAAATAATCAAATCAAGCGGCGTACCTACGCCCATTAAGTACCGCGGCTTATTTTCGGGCATCAGCGGTGCAATATGCGGCAAAATTTCGTGCATCAATTGAATTGGCTCGCCGACAGAAAATCCGCCCAAGGCATAACCAGGCAAATCAACGCTGGTCACTTGCGCCAGTGAATACTTGCGATGTTCTAAGCTAAGCCCGCCCTGCACAATCCCGAAAAGCAAACTTTCTGAACGAGTCATCGCCGCGTGAGAACGCTTCAACCAGCGGTAGGTTAAATCCATCGAAGTTTTAATTTGTTCATCGGTCGCCGGGTACTGCAGGCACTCATCAAAAGCCATAATGATATCTGAGCCCAAGTCCATTTGAATTTCCATACTTTTTTCAGGCGAAATAAAATGTTTAGCGCCGTCTAAGTGCGAGTTAAACTCAACGCCCTCTTCCGTCATTTTTCTTAAAGATGAAAGCGAAAAAACTTGAAAACCACCCGAGTCCGTAAGGATGGGCCCGTGCCAATTCATAAACTTGTGCAAGCCACCCATTTTTTTAATCAACTTTTCGCCGGGTCTTAAATGCAGATGATACGTGTTACCTAAAACCACTTGCGTTCCGCAGGCTTTTAATTCTTCGGGAGACATGGCCTTAACGGTCGCTTTTGTACCCACCGCCATGAAGCAGGGGGTTTCAAATGATCCATGCGCGGTCATAAATGTGGCCCGGCGCGCTTGGTCTCTTCGCGCGTGCAACTTAAATTCACCTTGTTTCAACTGGTTTGACATTCGCCGTTTGTAGCCGAAACCAACTTCAGTAACAATCGGAAAGTTGAGCAAAAACAACTTATACGATTAGTTTGTCTAAAAATCTAACAAAGAAATGTATCACACTTTATAAGATTGGCCGCGATACCACGAAGCGAGCGCAGCCACCAAACCTTGCGGATTGATCAGTTACTTTTTTAACGAGCCGATCTAGTATACAAAAACTCTTTTTCGTAATCAGAAACCGCAAACTGCTTCTTTGGCGCCAAATTAATTGAAGAATTAAATACTTTTCAATTAAGAATTCGTAAATTTCTCATTGGCTTCACTGTAAAGATTATTTGACGGCTGAGCTCCGCTTCTTATTCAAAATTTAATGTTAAAAATTACATATTAAGTATTTTACTATATGTCAAATGTTTGTTGCGCAGTAACTCAATTTCGGACTATCTTAGTATTTTCTTAAACCAATATTAATCAGAATGAAGGTTTCTATGCAATCCACCACAGTTGAATCTGATCGTGCTGAAAAAAGAACAATACAAAAGACAGATCAAAATAATTTCTTAAAAACAATTCTTGAAATTAATAGTCAGATTTTACAAGGCGTAGATTACAAAAAAATACTTGAATTTGTATTTTCCTCGGTGAGTGAACAAATTCCTTTTGATCGGATTGGCGTCGCCTTGCTTGAACGTGATGGTGAAAACCGTAAAATGCGGATGACTTGGGTGAAATCTACGGTACCTATTCATTACCTCAACTCTGCCTATACCACTGATGTCGTCAGTGACCGGCTACTCAAGATTATGGAAATGAACCAGCCACGCATCAATAACAATATCGCTCAATCTGCGCAGGACTATCCCGAGTCGCAAACATCGAAATTATTACTTCAAGATGGAATTAAATCTAATTTAACTTGCCCGCTACGTTTTGAAAATGAACCGATTGGCGTCGTCTTTTTTTCTAGCTGTCAGGAGAACTCGTATTTAGAACCACACTCCCGCGTGGCCGTTCAAATTGCGGATGCCATATCTTTAATTATCAACTATGGCCAGTTACAAGAATTAACCGCGCTTGCGAAAAAGGACCGCCGTAACTTAAGGATGACGTTACATGACTTAAAGTCTCCCTTAAGTATCTTGCACGGGTTTGCCGCCATTTCGGTTGA
>JACMNA010000103.1 GCA_014378765.1 Bdellovibrio sp.
CGGTTTCAATTGGCAAGGCCCACTTTTCATTCCAGTCGACAATAATTAAAGGCTTGGCCTTGGCGCCCAGCTGGTAACCATGACTAATATCACTTACCAACTGCTCGATTTTTTTTGGCTCACGTACTAGAGTGACCAAGCTACCGCCGGCGATCCCAATCATTGCAAACGGCCAATTCATTTGCTTGGCTTTAAACGCTTGCAACCCTAGTTCACCGGAAATTGAAACATCAAAGCCCGTAACAACGTGTAAGACATCGTGCGCATGGCGGACGACATGTTCAATGTAATCTGAATCATTGCGGACCTCTATTTTTGGAAATGCATTAGGATCTAAATTGTATTTTATCAAATGTTCATAATAACTGCGACCCAAGCTTCCGGCCGGAAATTTTTCGAAATAGGAAAGTCCATGATTAAAAAATAAATTTTTACGGGCAAAAAACTCTTCGCCGCCAGGGTACGTTTTAATTTTAGCAACCGAAGTTTCTAAAACTCCCGAATCACAGAGTGCACGCCCCACCCGAATCGCGTGGTTTACGTTTTCAGGATGAATTACCCCGCGAATAAAATGGTAAATAATGCGTAAAATGTACTTCAATTTCATGGAACTGATATAACTTATATCGTTTCGTCTCACAAGCGCCTAATCAATTTACATTGTGGTCAAATCTTCGGCCGGCCTAATGGATAACTGGCGCCCACACTGATTGCAGCTAACTTTAGAATCTATGTGAAAATAAAAATTATTGACCGAACTTTGAATTTCGCACGAAGGGCACTTATAAGTTCCGGTCGGTAGGTAGTGCGTATTTTTGAACTGCGTGAAGAAAACAAACAGGCCAGTAATTAAAAGGCCCGGAACTAAAAAGAAATGTAAAACCGGAATAAAAACGCTGACCAAGGCCAAGCCTGAAAAAATCAAAAGTTTTTTCAGGCTTGGCCCTAGAATCGCCGAGCGCGTAACGACTTCAGAATTTCCTAAGAGGCGGGCGTACTTAAAATCGTTGGTTCGGACAATCCAATGGCTCATTGGCAAATTATAAGTGAATCAGGCCTCATTGGCCAGTCGGTGTCTAACGAGAAATGCAAATAATTCACCGCGCTTAAAGCGACTCAAGTGATTGGTTCTCATTCGAGTTTTATTGGTGTAAACCCTAGCAATGAAATTACAGACGCCAACCGTGACAATTAAAAAATTCCAAGACATGAGTCTTTCAAGCGCACTCTTGCGCGCTTTAGAAAAAATGAAAATCTCAAAACCGACGCCCGTGCAGACTCAAGCTTTGCCTATTGGAATTAGTGGCGGCGATTTGATCGCCATTGCCGAAACGGGCAGTGGTAAAACATTAGCTTTCGCCTTAGCCATTTTAACTTTACTAGAAAAGTCAGCCGAAAAGCGCGCCCTCATTTTAGCCCCTAGTCGTGAGATGGCGCAACAGATTCACAAAGTCCTCGTCGAACTTTGTGCCGAGACGCCAATGACGATGTTGCTTGTCATTGGCGGTATACCAAGTGCGAGGCAAATCAGTGGGTTAAAAAAGAATCCACGCATCATCGTAGGTACGCCCGGACGTTTAAATGATCACTTGTTAACAAATAAATTATTACTGCAAAATGTTGAAATCGTTGTGATTGATGAGGCTGATCGCATGCTTGATATGGGATTTGCCCCCCAATTGAAAAACATAAACTCGACCATGCGGGGCGCACGGCAGACTTTAATGTTTTCGGCCAGTTTTGGGGGCCAAGTTGAAACGATCGCGCAAATGTTTATGCACGATAAAGCTTTTATGGTGCGAACCGAGCAGGCCGAGTCGCCGGTCGAGGGACTTAAACAGAAAGTTTTATTGATCGATCGTTTACAAAAAGACGATCGCTTGCTTGATGAGCTTAACGCCACCGAAGGTGGTGTAATTATTTTTGCTGGTAATCAGCACAGTTGTGAGCGATTGGGAAACTACCTGAAAGAATACGGCTACAAAGTTGACTTCATTCATGGCGGCCTCTCGCAAGGAAATCGTAACCGCGTCGTGCGTGAGTTTCGCTCGGCCCAACTTCGCATCATGGTGACGACGGATTTGCTAGCGCGCGGGCTTGATGTGCCCCACGTTGACCACGTGATTAGTTTTGATCTACCGTACCAGGCCGAAGATTTTCTGCATCGTATTGGGCGAACCGCGCGCGCCGGCCGATCGGGCCACGCCATTACTTTTGTTACCGATGCGGATACGCGCATGTACGACCAGCTTAAGCCTTATCTAAAAGGCGCCGTGGAAGTTAAAGTTGATAAAGATTTTAAATTTCAAGTGCGGCCGGTTAAGCCGGCCCACCATGCCCGGGGTGAACGGGTCGATAAATATAAGTCGAAAGCGTCGGCGAAGAGTGCGGGCGGTACAAGCAAGGCTAACGCAGTAAAAGGTGGAAAGCCGCTTTCTAATTTTGAGTCTAAATTTAAATCTAAACCCACTTCAAAATCAGTTTCGCGCGCGCAAAACCCACGAAGCAAAACATCAGGTTTGCAGTCTAAGTACTCGAAATAAAGAGCTAATATGCAAGAACATTTCAGAAAAATTTCGCATTGGGTTTCAAACTGGGTGGGCACTCCGACGGCGTTCGCGGTCTCGGTACTTGGCATAGTGTTGTGGGCATTCGTGGGTCCTTACTTTAAATTTTCTGATACCTGGCAATTGGTTATCAATACGACGACGACCATAATTACCTTCTTAATTGTTTTTCTTATTCAAAATACCCAAAATCGTGATGCCAGGGCTCTGCACCTAAAACTAGATGAACTTATTTTTGCAACGGTTGATGCGCGCAATGAATTTATCGAAACGGAAAACCTAACCGACGCCGAACTTGAAAAATTGCGCGCAAAGTTTATTAATATTCAAAAAGTGGCCGTCGAGAAGATTGAGAAAATCGAACAGCACAAAGCAAACCGCAGGCATAGAAACCGCTAAACAAATTGTTAACCGTCCAGGGGTTACTCGATTGTAACCCAAACATCTTTCACACCATGTTGACGAACTAATCGATTAAAGATTTTTCCATTTTCGGGGTGCAGGCGCACGCAGCCGTGCGAAGCAGGGGTGCCTAACTTAGGGATATTGCCGTAAGTCGTGCCATGAATTGCAAAGCCTCCACGTAAGAAAACTACGTAGGGCATATTGCCTAAACCGTTCCAATCACCTTCAGGAAACTTCGTTGAAGTGTACTTATCATAGATGCGGCCGTTCGGATGCGTATCGATATCTGGGGTCGTGTGCCCGGCGCCACCTGAAGATACATTCCAAGTGTAATCAAGTCGGCCATTAATATACAGATAAAGTTTTTGTTCGGCCTTTACTACGCGCGCGTAAACTGAACATTGTAATCGGTAACAGTCACCCGCAGTCTCAAGAAAGTTTGTCATTGTCGGCAAGAATGGCGATAAACCGGTTTGCTCAGTGTACAGTTGATCAAGGAATTCTAATTTTTGCTGAATGTTTTCATCGAAGGGGTTTAATTCTTCAATGGCGGTGTTGTCGGCGCCGGTTTCGATTTCTACCGAATTTTCAGCCTGAGCCGCGATCACAAAGAAACTAACTGCTAAAATTAAATATGATTTCATTAAAACTCCCTGTAGCGGCTACTGGCGCACCAGAAGGCTACTTGTAGCAATTATTTTGTGAACGGCAACGGGAGTTTGAGTGCCGTTGTAATGTTTTCAAGTTATGGGGAACAAAGGGCCAAAAAGATTAGACTCTAGCCGCCTAATCGGGCTCGGGCTCTCATAAGATGGTAAAGAGCGTGACGGCGGAGCTACTGCAGAAAACTAAAGCTGGACAACCGCACGCAAAAGTTAATTCAAGCTGAGTTTCGTAAAAAATTGCGTGAATTACTACATGACTTTATTGAAACCAGTGGAAAAGTTGAGGGCGATAGCATCGCTAAATTGCTCATCGGATTTTATTCTTAAGAAAAAGTACTCATAAAAAAAGTCCGCCATCATGGCAGCCTTTTAAACATTTAGCTCTAAATTAAAAAGAAATTATTACTCAGATTTTTTAGTGTCAGTCGCTGCCGGAGCGGCCGCTTGCTGAACGCCTTCAGGCGTAATCCAAATATCAACGCGACGATTTTGCGCGCGTC
>JACMNA010000104.1 GCA_014378765.1 Bdellovibrio sp.
ATGGATGTGGTCGCCGTTAATCGCGAGTTGATCTATTTTCACAAAGAACCTCTTTGCGTAGCGTTTTATAACTTGATTACAGATCGCAAAGCCAAGCGGCGACCGAAACCCTTTTTTGATCTTACGCCGATCTATTTTAAACACGAGGTGCACCGGAGCCTTCGCGGTTAACGGCCGCGCTTTCCGCCCCCTGCGCTTATTCCGTAAGATTCCGCCGTGTTGATCGCGAAATTTCCAATGTACTTTTTCGAACTCTAATTGCTTGTGACCCATACCCGCCGCTCCTCCGTAAAAACCAACTAGCAATGCAATATTTTGAGCGTCGTTAACGCTTTTATACGCCTGAAGAAGGCTACCGGCGGCGCGCTGGTCGGACTCAAATTTTTACGGTTGGAACTCAGGCCGAGCACATACGCGGGATGCCCTTCTGAGGCTCGCTGTCGAAAAGTTTGACGATGCCTTACCGTCAAAAAGGACTGGTTGATTTTTAGGGTGTTTCATTTTGGTTCGAAATGTGAATCTGATTCTTCAATATAGGTGCGTTTCAGTTGATCGTAATTTGGAGGAACCATGAAAACAGTTTTTGTTGTCTACATTGCTTTAATATTTCTAGCGATGTCGGCTTGTCAGAAAAAAAGTGAAGATGCAACGGTTCCGGCCATGGGTACAGATTGCGTTAACAATTCCTCTGTTTGTCAGACGAATATGTATCAACAAAATCCTGGCTTTTATAATTACAATCAAAACTATAATTCCAACACGATGGCAAACCTTTGCAGCTGCCCTGTCGGTACGATTCCTACTTACAATAATTACGCAGGTCTTGGTTGCGTTGATTCAAACATAATTTACGGTGGCGGCTATAATCCAGGTTACTATAATAATTCAGGCTACAGAAATTATGATAGCGGCAACTCGGGCAACTATGCTGGGGCTTACGCAGGTTTAGGCATCAATGCCAATTACAATTCAAGCGGTGGAAATAACGGCGGCGCCTACAACGGCGGTTACAACGGAAGCAGCAACAATAGTGGCGCCAATTACGCCGTATCCGTAGGTATTTACGCTTATTTCGGTTGGGGTCAGTCTAATTCGCAGTGGAATAATATTCCGCAAATTAGCAACGCCGATTATGGGCAAACTAATTCATCTTGTTACAACGGTGTCGTGCAATCGTGCTTAGTTGGCACAGCTAACACCTGCATGGCGGGCTACACGTGCCGACCCTCTGCGGCTAGTTCGCGTTTAGGTCTGTGCACTTCAAACACTACAAACCCAAATGTTGGAAATACTTTTAGGTAACTGTTATGAAAACCATTTATACCTCATTACTTTCAATTTCACTTGCTTCACCGGCCTTTGCTGCAACTTCGCATTATTCAGTCGAGTGCGTAGCTTCATCAACGGTCGAAATGAATCGCTTTAACTTAGCCGGCTTTGTGGATATTTCTGACAAAGGTCAGGCTCGCGCCGAAATAAAGGTGAATTCGCAAATGGCCGGAAAAGACGCACCCCTTACCGACTATGGTGATCTAAGCGAAATCGGCACGGCGCGAACTTACCCCGCAAAAAGCTTAGGCTTGAATGAAGTCACGTTAATTCGCCTTAAGACGCAGTCAAATGGACGCACTTTACACCTCACGATTGCAAGTGGTTTATTGGGTCCACAGTCGACGCTGGTAGTGAACACAACTCCCTTTCGCGCTGAGTGTAAATTAGGGTCTTTTTTGAAATAACTTCGACACATTTCACACCCCATGATATGAAATAAAGAGGGCCATGCCCACGGAGTTTCATATGACAAATCAGTCTACAAATCAGAATATTTCGCAAAATATATTACTAAAAAAATCGATCTTTAAAGACGAAGCCATCCCCTTTGATCAAATCAAAGTAGCCGAATATATGCCGGCCATTGAAGCGGCCATCGTTGAAGCCAAAAAGAACATCGAACTTGTCAAATCCCAAAAGGAGATCAATTTCGAAAATATTATTTTAGGGCTTGAGCAAGCATCCGAAAAATTGGACCGCGTTTCTACCATTTACTTCAACTTATTAACCGCGGAAGCCAGCGAAGAAGTGCAAGCTTTAGCGCAAAAAATTTCACCCATTCTTTCGGCTTTTGCATCGGACGTTTCTTTAGATGATCAAATATTTCAAAAAATTAAATTTGTTTACGATCACCGCGAAGATTTAAAACTAAAAGGCGAAGAACTGCGTTTAACCGAAAAAATGTACAAAGATTTTTCGCGCAATGGAGCTTTACTTTCTGCCGAGAAAAAAAATGACTTGCGCGCCTTAGACCAAGAACTTTCGGTATTAAGCCCTCTGTTTTCAGAAAACGTATTGAAGGCAACGAACGCCTTCGAAATGTGGATCGACCTTGAAGCTGACCTAGCGGGTTTACCCGAAGGTGTGCGTGAAGCCGCGGCGATGGCGGCTGAACAAAAAGGTCAAAAAGGAAAGTGGCTTTTTAATTTGCAAGCGCCTTCTTTGATTCCGTTCTTAACGTATTCATCTCGGCGACAGTTGCGTGAAAAATTATGGCGCGCGACTTCGTCAAAAGCCTTTGGTGGCGAATTCGACAACCGCGATGTTATTAAAAAAATTGTGACCCTTAAATTTAAGCGCGCGCAACTTTTAGGGTTTAAGGATTACGCGGCTTACGTTCTAGAAGAGCGTATGGCGCAAAATCCAGAAACAGTTTTTAACTTTTTAAAACGTTTGATGGAGCCTGCAAAAAAGGCGGCCCAACGCGATCTAAAAGAAGTTGAAGACTTCCGTGAAAAGCTTGAGGGCCAACGCGAAGTCAAGCCGTGGGACTTCGCCTACTACTCAGAAAAATTAAAAGAAGAAAAGTACGCCTTTAATGAAGAAGAGTTGCGCCCCTACTTTAAATTGGAAAACGTTATTGACGGTGTATTCGAACATGCGCGCAAACTATTTAAGCTTAATTTCAAACCTGTAAGCGGCATTCCGGTTTACCACCCCGACGTGAAGACTTTCGAAGTCTTTCACGAAACAACGAATGAATACGTGGGCCTTTTTTATATGGATTTCTTTCCGCGCGAAACCAAAAAGGGCGGCGCATGGATGACAAATTACCGCGAGCAAGGCTTATGGGCTCACGAAATTAAGCGTCCGCACGTCAGTATCGTGTGCAACTTTACGAAACCGACGCCGACGAAGCCGTCGCTTCTATCGTACGATGAGGTTAGAACTTTATTTCATGAATTTGGTCATGCACTTCACGGCCTTCTTTCGCAGTGTAGATACCGAAGCCTTGCCGGTACGAATGTTTACTGGGACTTTGTCGAGCTGCCTTCGCAAATTATGGAAAATTGGACCGAAGAAAAAGAAGGGCTTGATTTATTTGCTCGTCACTATGAAACGAATGAACCGATTCCGGATGATTTAGTTCAAAAAATAAAAAAGTCTTCGCTTTTTCAATCTGGCTGGATGACATTACGTCAAATATCTTACGCTTGGCTTGATATGAAATGGTACACAACAAACCCTGAACAAATTAACGAAGTTGATCAATTCGAAACTGAAATGACGGCGATCACACGCCTATTGCCTAAAGAGCCCGGCACAAACATGTCGTGCAGCTTTGGTCATATTTTTGGTGGGGGCTATTCGGCCGGCTATTACTCATATCACTGGGCGGCCGTCCTTGATGCCGATGCGTTCGAATATTTTAAAGAAGAAGGACTCTACAGTGCAGAAGTGGCCGCCAAGTTTCAAAAAAGCATCTTAAGCCGCGGGGGCACGGCGCACCCGATGGAGCTCTATAAAGAATTTCGTGGGCGCGAGCCTGATCCAGATTCTTTATTAAGACGTAATGGGTTACTATGAAAGAAAGAATTTTAACGCTGAAGTCGAATAAAAAGATTGCGATCGTTTATCGACTTCACTCGCCCGCCGCCGTCAAAATGTCAAAAAAAGTTTCGCAGGCGCTTAAAGCGAAGCGCTACAAAGTTTATACGGCGCCGGAGCAAAAATTAATTCCAGACACGACTCAGCTGATTAGTTCAAATGATTTGAAAGAAATGTCGTTAGTGATTGTCTTTGGCGGAGACGGAACTTACCTGCGCGCCGTGCGACTGCTTAAGGGCCATCCCGTTCCGATTTTGGGATTCAATATGGGTTTCTTAGGTTTTTTAACCGCGCATTCCATTGATGATGTGTTTGCAACCGTTGATCAAACTCTTAAGAATAATATGGTTGTTCATTTACGCAGTCGTTTGCACACGCAAGTTAAACTTAAATCAGGGAAGCGTTTATCTTTCGATGCGCTGAATGATATCGTGGTCGAGCGCGGCTCTTACTCGCAGCTGATTAGTACTTCTTTGCACTTTGATAAGTCATTTGTGAATCATATTAAGGCCGACGGGTTAATAATATCTTCACCGACCGGATCGACGGCTTATAATTTGGCGGCCGGCGGGCCCATCTTGCATCCCGAAGTGAATGCCATCGTTGTAACGCCGGTGGCACCGCATTCATTAACGACCCGTCCCCTCATTTTTCCAGACAATAAAAAGTTGGTGTTACGCATTGATCAGCAGACGACGGCGGCGCACTTAATAATTGATGGACAGAAAGTTTTAGAACTTTCGCACGAAGACGAAGTCACCATTACTAGAAATCCGGTTGATCACTTGATGATTCGGAAACCTAATCACAATTTTTTTGAATTACTTAAAGACAAACTAAAATTTGGAGACCGCTATGTTACAGGAGCTTAAAGTTTCGCAATTTGCGATTATCGACCACCTCCACATTGAATTTCAAAACGGCCTTAATATTCTTTCGGGCGAAACCGGGTCGGGAAAATCAGTTTTGTTAAAAAGTTTGGCCTTGCTGATGGGCGAAAAAGCTTCGGGCGATATTATTCGTACGGGCGCGCAGCAAGCTTTAGTTGAAGGCTCGTTTGACCTACGAAAACGCCCCGACATTAAAAAATCTTTGAATGCGATTGGCGTTGATACCTCGGATAACACATTGATCGTTAAACGCGTTATCGCAATGTCGGACAAATCAAAAGTTTATTTGAACGGAAGTTTAAGCACACTACAACAACTGCGCGAAGTCGTCTCGCCGATGATTGAAGTCACCGGTAGCGGCGCACCGTTGATCGAAATGACTGGTCAGCACGATAATCGCAATTTGCTTTCTAAGGCTTATCATCTTGATTTACTTGATCGCTACGCGGGGCACTTCGACAAACGCAATGCCTACGAAGTTAAGTACTCACAACTTTCACAGATTAAAACTGAGATCACGGCTTTTGAAAAGCAAGCTCAAGATAAATCACAGAAATTAGACTTCTTAAAGTTTCAATTCGCTGAATTATCTAAGCTTAATCTAAATCCCGAAATCGATGTTCATTTAGAAGATGAAATTAAAAAAATGAAAAGCTCGCACAAAGTATTGAAATTTATTGATGAGTGTGAAGATATTTTATTTGGTGACACAGATTCAGTTACTTCCCGTTTAAAAATGGTTCAAAAAAAATCATTAGACTTAGCTAACATTGATTCATCGTTACCTGATAAAATGTCAGCGTTAGATCAAGCCAGCACAATGATTGAAGATACGTTTTACGCCCTAAGAAAAGATTTAAGCCAGTACCAGCTTGACGCTGAGGCCATGGAAGAAAAAGAATCTCGCTTAAGTCAGATTCGTAAAATTCAAAAGAAATACGGCCCCGACCTTAATGAAATCTTTGCGACGTTCGATAAAATGAAAAAAGAAATTAATGATTTAGAAAATTCAGACGAACATTTAGATAATTTAAAAAAGCAAGCGAGCCTGCTTGAACTTGAATTAAAAAAATCGGCTGAAGAGCTTCACAAGACACGACTTAAAAATGCCGAAAAGCTAGCCGTAACCGTCAATAAAGAATTATTAGATTTAAATATGAAGGGCGTCGAATTTTTCATTCAGGCTAATAAATTAGATCACTTGACGGCCACCGGTAATAGCGATGTCGAGTACTTAAGTCAAATTTCACCAAAAGATCCTAAACGTCCGATCGCCAAAGTGGCCTCGGGCGGAGAACTTTCGCGAATTTTACTAGCGCTCAAAAAATCGGTCGGACAATCCGAGTACCCCCGCACTTACCTGTTTGACGAAGTTGATACGGGCGTATCGGGTAACACGGCCGAAAAAGTCGGTCGTAAATTGAAGGCCATCGCGAAAGGCCAGCAAGTTATTTGTGTTACGCACCTTCCGCAAGTAGCCGCTTATGGTGATGTGCATTTTTCGATTCAAAAATCGACGAAAAAAGATTCGGTGCAGATGGATGTTGAAGAATTAAAATCAAAAACCCGCGTTGAAGAGATTGCCCGTCTAATTTCGGGCGCAAAAATTACCAAAACGTCATTAGCGCATGCTGAACAACTGTTAAGTGAAAGTCGGTAATTTTTATTTGTAAAACTGTTTAGTTTTTACTTAACTAGACTACAAATAAGTTGCCACATCTAGCTTTGGTCGAGGAGCTTACCGCTAGGGTTGATTGTACTGACTGGCTCGGTCATCCTATAGATCTACACACCGGGAGCCTAACTATGAATTTCTATTCTAGATTAATTGTTATTTTATTTGCGGCCATAATCATAATTCCTCTCAATTCAGAAGCGATAGGTATGCGAAAAAAGGGTGGCAAAGGGGCTTTCGCCGGTGGATCGGTATCAGCTGGTATTGGGCTTGCGTTTGTGACGGCAGACCAGTCAGGAATTAACGATTTAATAACTAGTGCGAAGTCATCATCAGCCGCAACGACCGGCAATTTAAGTTCGGGTTATGAATTAACAACCCATTTAACTTTTAGATTTTCAAATAATTTAGTGGCCATTCAATTACGCCCTTCTTACTTTACGCAAGAAACAGCCGGCACGGGAAGTTTGGGGAATTTTAATTACAAATTAACGGGATTCACGGTTTTTCCGATGGTTCGTTTGATTCCCCTGGCGAATGAAATTATTGATTTCTATGTTCAGGGTGGAATCGGCTACGGCAAATTAGACGGCGACATCGTCAATGGCGGCAGAACTGCGAAATTTTCTGGTTCAGGCTTTGGTATGCAAGCCGGGCTCGGTGCTGACTTTTGTTTTGTACCCGATCATTGCTTTGGCGTTGAAGGAAATTATCGATATTTACCACTGAGTCGAAATATCGTAAGCAGCAGCACGGGCCTGATCGATGGCGCTTCGCAGTCACAGCCCGATCGTGAATTAGAAAATGCCAATGGTTCGGACGTGGCAACGACAATGTCAGGAATTTCGGGTGCGCTCAATTACACAATTATTTTCTAGATTAATTTTAAATTAGCCTAGCATTTCGTTTAAAGAGACTACACTCAACTGACCATCTTCGATTTTAAGGGCACGTGGAAAATCTAACCAAGTGCCTAAGTTCACCGAGCGTACCTTGTGCCCATTCCGCGAAAAAACGTAATCATCAAAAATATGCATGTGGCCCGTAACAATAAGGTCGAAGGGCTTGAGCTCGTACATGCGCTCGGCGTGACTGCGAATCAGCCCTGTCACCCGCTCGGCATTTTGAACCGCGTAATAGCCGGTGCGTTTACGACTCTTTAAACTTTGTCGCTCGCCGAACCATTTCCAAAACCAGCCCGGCACAATATGGCCCAGTGGCTCTAAGTATTTATGTCGAATGGTTGCGCGGTATTTTAAATAAGCTTTATCGTCGGGGTTAATAAAATCGCCGTGTTCAAGCCGTACGTTTAAATGATCGATTTTAAAAAAGGCCTCTTCTTCGTAAACCGGAATGTTTAATTTTTTAGTCCAAAATACGTCGACGTGAAAATCGTGATTACCTTCGAAGTAGTGCACTTCGCCGCCCGCCTTTTTAAATTCGGCAATTTGATCGATCAACGCCTGGTATTTTTTTTGAAAGGCTTTGCCGTCAGATAACCAAAAGTCAAAAATATCGCCTAACATAAAAAGTCGGTGCTGTTTCGGGTTTTGGTTAAGATAAAACAAAAAACGCAACAGAGTGTTTCCGTTGCGTTCGTTGATATCTTTCAAATGAATGTCAGAGATAAACCATGATGTCACAAAGATTAATTTTGCTGTAAATCAAACCCTTGTTTTTTGCGAATAAACGCGGGCACTTCTAGAATATCTCGTGCCATTTTACGTGCCTCTTCAACTTGTTTTTCTTCATCCATCATTGTCAATTGTTCTGGATGCAATGACTTATCTTGAGCGGCCGGTTGCCCACCTTGTGTTTCACGAAAGGCCTTTGCCTTCGCTAGCAATAAATCACGGGCGTTCGTTGAATTGGCTGCGACCGGTGAAATTTCATTCGTCAAACCACCTTCTGCTTGAACAATTGGTGATGGCGTGGTTTCAACGTTGGCTTGAGGCAATTCATTCGTGAATGATTTAATCGACTCTTGCACATTGTTAATTGAAGGCAAGTGCGGGGGATTAAAACCAGCGGGAGTCTGATGCGGAGGCATTTGATTCTGCTGATAAAAACCGGTGTGCATGTTTTGCATTTGCTGCGGCTGCGAAGATTGCTGATTCATTGCTGGCGCCGTTGGAGCCATTGGTTGACCCGCTTGCGGTTGAGGCTGCGGTTGATACATTGGCTGTTGAAATTGTGGATACATTTGCTGATTAGGTTGCTGGTAGCCCTGCATCGACTGCGGCGGCATTTGCGGGACATCAAAAGTAATTGATGGTGCCGAATTTAAAAAACTTTGCATTGAATTAAATTGGTTCAAACCTTCACGCTTATCTTCACGTGCAAAACCGGTGGCAATAACGGTCACGCGAACTTCGTCATCAATCGTCGGATCAATAACCGCACCAAAGATAACTTCAGCTTCTTCACTAGCCGCTTCAGTAATTAAAGTAGAAGCTTCGTTCACTTCGTATAATGAAAGATCAGAACCGCCAGTTACGTTAATGATGATGCCCGTTGCGCCGTCGATTCTAACGTTTTCTAATAGTGGAGATGAAATGGCTTGCATGGCGGCTTCAACTGCGCGGTTTTCACCCTTTGCAGAACCAGTTCCCATCAATGCTAAACCTTTGTTTGCCATAACGGTGCGAATATCGGCGAAATCCAAATTGATTAAGCCGCGGATATTAATTAAATCAGAAATACCTTTAACCGCTTGTAGTAAAACTTCGTCGGCTTTTTTAAAAGTTTCTAATAATGGAGTTTTATCAGATGAAATTGATAATAATTTTTGATTCGGAATAACAATTAAAGCATCGACGTTATCTTTTAGTTCGGCTAAACCTGCTTCAGCGTGCTTACCGCGTTTTTTTCCTTCGAATAAGAAAGGCTTTGTAACAACCCCGATTGTTAACGCTCCTAATTCGCGCGCAATTTTTGCGACGATCGGCGCTCCGCCCGTACCGGTTCCGCCGCCCATGCCGGCCGTTACGAAAACCATGTCCGAACCTTTTAACTGTTCAACAATGTGATTATAAGATTCGATTGCACTACGACGACCTACATCAGGGTTAGCGCCAGCCCCTAAGCCTTTAGTTAGATCAGCCCCTAATTGAATTTTTTGTCCGGCTTTACTTGAATTGAGGGCTTGAATATCGGTATTTGCGACAACGAAATCAACTCCGTTCATTCCGCCTTCGATCATTGTGGTTACGGCATTGCTTCCGCCCCCGCCCACTCCAACAACTTTAATATTAGCTCCGATATTTACGTTTTCTTCGAGCTCAAACATACTTTCCCTCCCTAGAAATGTCCCGCGTGCGGGCACTAATTGTCCTGCGTATGCAGGCACCCATTAATAAAATTATAGACTAAAATAAATCGTTAAAAAACTTCTTCACTTTCAATGTCATGCCATCAATCGTTGGATTACTCTTGTTCGAAAACATCGACCCTGATTCTTTACGAACGTAATAATCTTTTTTAGTTTCAAGCGCGTGAAATAAAAGGCCCACTGCGGTCGCGAATTCGCCACCTTTTACAACGTCTTTCAATCCACCCACTAATTTTGGAAAGCCACGACGAACGGGAATATCAAAAACAAATTCACCCATTTCTACCAGGCCATCTAAACTGCTTGTGCCGCCTGATAAAACAATGCCCGAACCTAATAAAGGTTGTAAGCCACTCAAGCGAACATCATTCGCGATCATGGTTAAGCATTCTTCGGCGCGCGCTTCTAATATATGAGCTAATTCTTTTCTAGCGATCGTGCGAGATTTTCTTCCGCCGACGCCTTCAACGTCTACCGTTTCTTCATCCGTTACTAGCGATGAAACTGCGCAACCATGTTTGCGTTTTAACGCCTCGGCCGCCATTTGTGGAGTCCGTAAACCAACCGCCACATCATGAGTAAAGTGTGAGCCACCCACCGCAATCAGCGAAGTGTGCGCGACACTGCCATTGATAAAGTAAATCATTTTACTAGAGCCGCCGCCGATATCAACTAAGCAAACGCCTAAGTTTTTTTCGTCGTCGCTAAGCACGGCTTTGCTGGCTGCGATTTGATCTAAGACAATACCCGCGACTTTGAAGCCCGCTTTTTCAATACATTTAACTAAATTAGCAATCGCCGAAGAACTGGCGGTCACGATATGAACGTTAGCTTCTAAGCGAACGCCCGACATACCAATGGGATCCGTAATTCCATCTTGCGCATCGATTTTATATTCACGCGGAATAACGTGTAACACATTACGATCGGCCGGAACGATAATGGCTTTCGCCGCTTCGATCACGCGATCAATATCTTGCTGAGTAACTTCTTTATTTTTGATCGCAACCATTCCCTTAGAATCGAATGATTGAACGTGCGAACCACTCACTGAAACCCAAACTTCGTTGGCTTTGTAGCCCGACATTAATTCGGCTTCTTCTTTGGCTCTGCGAATTGCTTCCGTAGTCGTTTCAATATTAACGACCACACCATGTTTGAGTCCCGCGTTAGCCACTAAGCCAACACCAACAACATCAATTTGGTTTTCATCATTTATATTTTGGGTAACCACACTATAGATCAATTTAACTTGTGACGACCCGATATCAAGCGAGGCCATAACTGGCCCAACATTATTTGAAGTACTCATCCTTAAGTCCTTTAGACTGTTGAAGTCTTTAAAGTGATTCGAACTCAAAGCTACCATTCCTTGCTGACATTCACGTTGAAAATCAATTATGTTACACTTCGTGCGAATCTTACAGACAAATGTCATCCAGACTTATGCCTATAGACTAAAGCTTAGGGGGCCTGATGCAACCTGACAAGAACTTTTTTTGATAGGTTTGCGTCTATGACGCGAGCTTTCAGATCACGATTTTCTAAATAATCAATCACTTGTGCTACCCGTGCCGACTTTATTTCAAATTGATCTTCGCCCAAATTTATTTTCATTTCAGATTGTAATAGTCGAATCCAGTATCCTTCTTTTTTATCGTAACCAATTTCAGAAACTTGCGATGGATGCAAACGACCTTGCGTCGGCAAAGATTTTAAAACCGCCACCGCGCCATCGCGAATTTTTTTATTTTTTAATAAAATAACGTCGTGAGAAATAATAACATCGGGAGCTTCTTTTGAATCAACCCGGTCTAACACTTCGCCCGATTGCGAAACCGGATTAAACGCCGAAGCCTGTTTTCCCTCTGAAGTTTGCACTAAAAAGGCAATTGGCTGCGGCTCAATTTCAATTTCTAAGCTTGAAGGCCACGATCTTGAAAGCCGATAATCTTGAATCCAATTTTCTTGTTTTAAAATTTCGGCGACTTGATTTAACGGAAAGCGCCACAAAGAAACGCCTTTAAATGCGCTCAATTTATTTTTTAAATTTTCGATTTTTGGTGCGATAAAATTGCGTTGTGATTCTGAAGTCGAAGCATTAATGCGAACTTGCTTGATTTGAAAAAAACCTTTTTGATCTAACGAATAGCCCGATAAAAATAACACCGCCGGTAAGATAATAAATGCCGAAGAAAACTTAATAATTTTGTTATTTTTCATGTTTATTTTATTTTAAATGAATCTTGATTCTGGGGCATTAATTAAGAAAATGCTAGACCAAAGGCTTGGTTCGACATTCCAATTAAGTTTGCTAAGGAACATATAACTAAGTTGAGCCCTGGCGATTCTATTATCGTTTTATCTACATAGATGTAAGTAAATTTATTTACTGTTTCTAATATGTTGGCTATTTAAAAAAGATATTAATGAATATTTCTAGAAGAAAGTTTTTTTAATACTACTTATTCAACCGCTAAAACGCGGAAATGGCACGGCGGTACTGGATATGGCCGCCGACACTTCACTTGCTCGGCGGCAGAAAGCGCGGCCTGCCCTACTGGGGGATTGGTTTGCAGAGGAGCAGCAAAGCCCGGGGGCGTCTATTGTAAAGAATTGGCTTGTTCACTCTAAGCTTGATAAAAAATACTGACTAGGAACAAGTTGAATATATGTTTCAGGAAATGGAAACATCTCTTCCAGTGGCCACCGAAATAATTTATTAAATGCGTCACCATGTTTCGTATTATATTGTCGGTCATAGGCGTTTTTCACTAATTCAAATCCCGTGAATTTATCAGCTCGCGGTTGGGCACTAAATCCGCCTTCAAAATAAGAACGGCATTTTTCTCCATACGTATACAATTCAGGATTTTTAATATTTTTTTGCAAATAGGGCTGCATACAGTTTAACGCAAAAAAACTAGCAATTAACTCAGGGGTGTAAATGAAAAACCAAGGAACTCCTTGCCGTTGATTGGTTTGAAAAAAATTAAAATAAGCGCAGTGTAGTTCGCCCGGCATTCCTAAAAAATACCAACTATCATTTAGCCAAATGGGGGCGATAGGGTTGCCACTTAGAACCGGAACTCCATCAAGTTGTTCTAAAAACCATAAATGCACCGCCAGCTGGGGCGATTGACAATTGTATTTTTCAGCAACCTGCAAACACATGCCTGATTCAAAAAAATGCATTATGTCTAATTCTACAATTTTGTAAGGTAATTTCAATGATCTGCATTTATTTAAATTTGTTTGAATATCAAAATAATTTAAATCATCTTTAAACTTTAAAATGAAAATTTCAAATTCAACATGCGCAGCTAAGAAAGCTTCCAGCATACACTCGCTATCTATGCCTCCCGAAAGACAAAGATTAATCTTAAGGCCCGCGGCATTTCGCTGAATCGCCTGAGCGGCCCAAATAGCTTCAATTTTTGGGGACTTAGCATTTCTACTCATCAAACCACATTGTGAAATGAAGGTATTTTCATCGGTGCTGAGGCGTCCATATTCAAAATGATTTTTATACGTCATTTCAATCACATGCTCATACTACTGATTTAGGGTAGTTTTGCATATCATTTTTTGTATTTATTTGAAGTGATAAAATGGAAAGGATTCGAAAAACCATGTTAGTTCTTAACATGGTTCTAATTATTCAATTAAGCCGCGTATGAAGTGCGAAATTTGTTGAAACGAGCGAAATCTTTTTTGTAATTTTTAAAAGAAT
>JACMNA010000105.1 GCA_014378765.1 Bdellovibrio sp.
CCATTCAGGAATTTGTTCAAAATCTAAATCAGAAATGGGCGAGAATAAGTCTGAAACATCAGTTTTGTTATAGCCTAACTTCGCTAATAAATTAGTTTGCCCTTTGACGCCCAGCTTTCGTTGCCCGTTTATAATTTTTGAAAGCGTCGATGGGTCAAGTTTTAACGATCGGGCAAAGGCCCGCAACGAATACCTTTGGTTTACTGATATACGAAGATTTAGTTCAGATTTAAGGAGAGCGCTGAGATCACGGTTATTCATGGATAAAGTGATAAGCTAACATCTTTTCGAGTTCAAGCTATTTGCCCACAAACTGTGGGCAAATAGTGCCAACAGTTTAAATTTTTATTATTTTTCGAAACCCACCACTAAAGTCAGTATTTACGATTCAATTTACGTCATGAATATTGTTAATGACAATATTCATAATAATTAATTATACTAATACCTAAAAATTCCTTACAAGTACCTTCAACAACTAAACGGAGGTTTTTATGAAACTGATCACTTTTATTCTAGGCTTACTTTTAACTTCGGCTGCCCTGGCCGACTCGATGAACCCACACCCCGCCCAGGTCGACGGCCTTTGTGAACTTGAGGAAAGTCACCGCTCATTTAAAATTTACGGTAAAGATCCGGCCATGTTTTACGGCGTCTTTGCTGAAGGAGGCACGAACCTCAGTGAATCGTACGGCGAAAAAGCGCGCGGACTCCCGCGCGTTCGGGTTTACGTTCAACACGATCGCGTTCACGTGCAAAGCTCCGGCGCGATGTTTTCTTTCACGCTGCAGTCGACTAACGCTGGAACCCAAACGAATTTTTCATTCTACATTCAGACCGGAAAATCAGCTGAAAGCAGAGAGTGGGTCTCTTGCCGGTTTAAGATTTTAAAGAATCCTTACGAATTAAATTAAAGCTTTTTTATGTTAGTTATAATATTTTTAGTGCGGCCGAAATAATTTGGTAATCTCGGCAATTAAGTTTTTTGTGTTTACTGGTTTGCTTAAATAAATTTGATAGCCTGGCATGGCATCACCCCAGAATCCAAAGTACTTAATAGAGCTAGCGGCTTGAGTCTGTAAAGTAGCTAATAAAAAAAAAGTGATAAGGAGTGGTTTGAAGAATTTAATCAAGTTGATTGTCATTGGTATCTCTCCATCAAGTTAGCCTGATTGCTAATCTAAACTTCGGACTACAACTTGTGACTCTTTAATTAAAATATATTGTTATTAAAACTGACAATTTTTAGTCTAAAAACTTTAGGATTGGTATACCAACCTAAATAGCTTCCGAGCCCCAAAGCGCTAATTGATTTACGCTGTGATCGTCTAATTGCTCGAAATCTGGCGTCATCATTAACTGATGATTTGCTTCAATAGCAACGAAGCCTTTTATAATATCAATTAAGCCAATAAAAGTGGGTCGACTTAGACTAGATTCACTAGCCAATGACTTTGCACTCTTAACTTCAAAATTTTCATTATATATTTCATTTTCTTGGTATTTAAATTTTCCCATAAGCACCTCTCTAGCACGAATTTACATATAAATTACATACCAGTCAATATGCAAATATGTGCTTCCGGAGCGGCCGAACGCAGGAGGTTGAAACTATTTAACCTGCTTGTAAGAGTATTCCTGAACGTCCGGCGTTGAATGGCAAGAGTCGTAAGATATCTCTGTGTTGATCGAGATCTTAAGCCTATCAAAGTTACGACTGTAATAATCTCTGCCTGTAATTTTTAAAACGATTGTCACCATTCGTGCTGATTGACAGTAATCTCCCGGTTCATTCTGAATAACTAAGCGACCGATTGTTTCGTCGCGAGTGAATTCAGTTTCATAAATGCCGGTCGTATTCTTACCCTTCACCTGCAGCCAACCCTTATCACTGTCATTGTAAAATCCGATATTTTCGATGCAAAGTAACGCCGGTAAGCCGGCCGCTTTGGCCGCGCTATTTTTGTAACATTTAGTTGCGGCAAAGCTGATTGAACTAACGGCCAAAATTAAAATGATTGCGAAACTTTTCATACATCCACCTTTTAAAATCTGTCAACTGAAGCGGAAGATAGCGCAATGGCGGCAAAAATTCAAAGTTATCATGCATTTTTCACTCTAGAACATCAGATTGAATGTAAAAATTCTCTAGAAGAATTAATTCTGAAGCCCCGTCAGATGTATAAGCTACGCAGAGTATAGCTAACTCTAGACTTTCGTCGCTTCAAATTCTGATTTTGCGCATTGCAATTAGCACAAAGTCTAGCCGCCAAGAGTGAAATACCCTACAATAGGGTCTTTGAATTATTGAATAGGAGCCCTATGAATTCGCCAACGGTTTTTTTTATACTATCATTACTAGTTGCAAAGGTATTTGCCGCGGGCCCAACGGCTGACTGGAAAAAACCAAGTGATACTGAACTTAAAAAAAAGCTAAGTACCCTGCAATACACTGTTACCCAAAATGAGAATACCGAGAAGCCTTTTAAGAATGAATTTTGGGATTCAAAAGAAGAAGGCTTATACGTAGATATAGTCTCTGGAGAACCATTATTTTTATCTAGTGATAAATTTGATTCTGGCACTGGTTGGCCCAGCTTTACTAAACCCATTGATGACAAAGTCGTTGTCTTAAAAAAAGATCGAGGTCTTTTTGGAAATCGTACCGAAGTGCGCAGCGTGCGTGCTGACTCGCATCTGGGGCACATTTTTGATGATGGCCCCGCCCCGACCGGAAAACGCTACTGTATGAATTCAGCTGCGTTCAGGTTCATTGCTAAAAATGATCTAGAAAAAGAAGGCTACGGCGAATATGCTAAATCTTTTTTAACGTCTGCTAAATCAGAGAAACTGGTTCTGGCCGGGGGCTGCTTTTGGTGTATGGAAAAACCATTTGAAGAATTACCTGGCGTTATTGCGGTTACTTCGGGCTACGCCGGTGGTCGAAATAAAAACCCAACCTACGAGCAAGTTTCGGCTGGCGGCACGGGGCACCTTGAATCGGTGCAAATTGAATTTGATCCGCAAAAAATTAGCGTCGAAAAACTTCTGCAGACTTATTGGAAAAACGTAGATCCCTTTGATGACAAAGGTCAGTTTTGTGATAAGGGAGATCAATACCAAAGCGCTTTATTTTATAAGAATGAAGCGCAAAAAAAACTTTTCGAAAATTCGTGGGCCGAGGCCAAGGCAAATCTTAAAATTGCTGGCGATTTAAAAACTCTGATTCGTCCGACCGCTGATTTTTACGCGGCTGAAGATTACCATCAAGATTACTATAAAAAAAATCCGGTTCGCTACAAATTTTATCGGACGCGCTGCGGACGCGACGAGCGCTTACGCGCCGTTTGGAAAAAATAAGCCATTAGACTTCAGCATTCGTTGTTAATTTGATTTAAGAATTTACGAAATAGCATAACCGATTTCGGAAAATTTAAATTGATTTGTTTCTTCATGCGAACAGGCCGTTAAACCAATGAGTAAATCCATCTCGGCCTTGAAAGTCACCCAGTCACCTTTTTTTGCCTTCGAGGCATTAATTCGAATTGCCCCGTCCGGCGCAACTTGCACGTTCATAAAAATATTAAAAGTTGTTGATATTTGATCCGGCGAAATACCGTAAGCCGCAAAAGACTTAGCTAAATTTTCGTGGCAACTAGGATGATACTCACTATTATTAGCGACAATTTGAAACATTTTTAGACTACAGGGAGTCATTAAAAAATCGTGACGTCCGCAAGTGTCTTCAATAATTTTAAGCATAACTTCACTTCGATTTGAATAAAGCGAGTGACCGCTTGTTAGAAAAATTTGATCATTGTAATCAATGGAGCGGCCCGAAGAAAGTGATTCAGAAAAATCGTGCAAATTAAAACAAAATAAATCTGAAACTTGCGCGGCTTCGACTTCAGTAACGGTCAGCGTTTGGCCGCGAAGCAACTGAAAGCTAACGCCCCTTTGCTTTAAAATTGTATTGAACTGCTTTTGCGTCTTTTGCATTAGCTACTACGAACCTCAGGCGCAAAAAAGTAAAGCAATTTGCTAAATGGACATTTCCAATCGTCTGAGTTTTCTCTTCCCGAGAATTGAATCGCTTCCCAATCGTTACCATGGGCCACGACCATTGGGTTTGGCACGCCTTGAAATTTTTCGTCTCGTTTTCGGTTCAGAGCGACCATTGGTTGAAATTGTTCGCTTTTTTCTAGTTGGCGAAATTGCTCATATAAATTAAATATTAAAGTCGGATATTCAAATTGCCGCGATAGCCGCACGCTATTCTTATGCAGTCCGACAACGAAGTAAGCGCGCCCGTTAAGACTAAAGCAAAAATTTTTATCAGCCGGATTAGAGCTGAAATGGGGATCCCACGTTGGCGAAAATTCGGGGCACAATGCCAATCCTGATAATTCTTGCCACAAGCTTGTTTCGAACTCTTGATCTGACATATCTTTTGCCTCAGGAAAAACGGCAAAGAAACTGTAAAATAGAGATTGAGTTTCGTCGTAGCGTTCGGCAAATTTAACTAAATCATTAGCCAAAGATAAGCTTGAAGTCGTAGTGCCGAAACCTTCATAGACGCCCAACTCATAATCATTGCTATAAAATGATTTTAAAGCCGCAACGCAAGGATAGTTTTTTTGGGTAAGTAAGTTATTTATTTTTAAGACAATCTCATTTTTCAAAGCCTTCATAAGACTATATTGAAAAGCAATCTAGTAGCCAATTGCTAAAAAGAATTAATTGATGCCCAATCGCTTTACCAATCTTTGCCGGGGCATAAGTACCCGTCTTAAATGCAAAGCGGGATCCATTCGGGATCCCGCTTTGCATTTGGCGAATGATTAAATTAAGGCCTTACACTAGGCCCGTGTAACTAGTTAACGCTCAATTGCATAATTACCGGAAAGTGATCACTGTAACCCGCAGCACTTGGATTAGTCGTTTCTGGAGAGTAACGGATTGGAACAGTTTGTGATCCATTTCGGTCCGTTATTTTACGGCTAATGCCTGTAAAAATTTGAAATGAAGCTACATTGACTTCAATGCCTGCGCCATCAACTAAATTTTTAGATATAAAGAAACGGTCGAATGTGTTCCAAGATTGCGTCTTCGGGTAATAATATGTTCCCGGAGAAATGGGCTGATTCGGAAATTTCGCTTTAAAAAGCTGGTTAACATCTAACTGAGAGTTTGCCCAAGATTTATTTACGATAAGATCGATCGGATTTTCATCACCAGTGCCAACATCACTAACAACATTGAAATCGCCAGTTGAAATCACCGATGAGCTAGGATTTGATGATAATTCTTTTTCGATGCTGGCTTTTAAAGTTTCAGCCGCAATAACCCGATTGTGCGGATCATTATGGTTAGAAGGCCAGTGATTAACGAAAACAACTAAGCTTTGTCCACGAAAGTTAAACTTAACTTTGAGAATGGGACGAGTCGGCTTCGGTGCTGGCACAAAAATCTGTTCGGCAGATACAAGGCGAAGATCGGCCGATTGATTAAATAAAATTCCTAAGTTCAGACCGCGTGCATCTGGACCGTTAGAAACGATCGATCCGTTATAACCTAATTTTTTTGCCAATCGGTTACCCATTAATTGGTTTTCAATTTCAATCATGACGAAAATTTCAGGAAGCGGGCCGGTAGCAGAAACCATTTGCTGAATTTGCGAAAGTTTTACTTCAATTTTTTGATCAGTCCAATCAGCCGACTTACATTTAGCCGCGAATGCTGGATCTTTTTCACAACCTTGAGCTTTCCCCGGGGTATTTGCGGGAGTGTACTCCCAATCATCTTTAACGGGGTCTTTAACCGCATCAAATAGATTTTCTACGTTCCAGGTTAAAAACCGGATTGTGGTCGCGTGGGCGACGTTGCTCTGAGCTGTAACCATTAAAAGACAGACTAATAAAACGATTGTTTTCATGCATTGGTCCTTTCAGGATACGAAACCATACCGTAGTGAATCGGTAAAATCTAAGTTTACGCAATGCTATGTAAAAGATTTACGCTGAGGTTTATAGAACCCACAGAACCTAACTGAGGTTAGATTCTGTGGGTTAAAAGTTGCAATATAATGAATTGTTTATGCTTTTTAAATACTAAGTCTTCTACTCTAGCTTTAAAAGTTTATTTGTAAGTTGTGGTCCCGCGATCGCAAGTCCATGGCACGCCAGCACTCGATCCACAAAAACTTTGGTAAATCTGCTGGCCTTCATTGGCGGCGGTGCACGAAATACCGTCAGGGCCGCCGCACGGTGAAAATACAAAAGATTTAACATTCCAATTGAAGTTGGTGGTTGTACACGATGAGAAATTATAACTTCCAGATAAGTTTCCGTTTGTACAAACTTTTATTTCTTTCTGACAATTCGGCGAACCCGAAGAGGCTTGGTAACCGTTGACTGAGGCTCCATGGGCAATCGTTTGGCCGTTAAACTGACAAGCTGCCGCGGCGCCGAAATTACAAGAACCAAAAGTATAATTGCCATTCAATTGACCGTCATTGCAATAGCGATCTTGTGATGCACACGCTAAACCGAACGCTACGGTTGACTGCTCAAAAGCTTTAATTGAAGTTCCATGCGCCACAGTTTGATTATTGAAAGTGCACGAGCGTGCCATACCTGGTTGACAAGTAAAGTTTTCGCCGCTGCCACCAATCAAAGTGCCGTTCTGGCAAGTGCGAGTTTGCGAAGTGCAACTTGCTCCGTATGGAACGGTTGCTTGCGGATAGACCGTCACACTTGCGCCATGTGCGATATTTCTGCCGTTTAATAAACAGCTGGCTGGCGCATTTACGGAGCAATTCACGTAAGAAAAACTTCCCAACAAATGTCCACTCTGACACTGACGAATTTCACTCTTACAAATATTTCCGGTGGCCACAGTTGAATTTTGAAAAGCTTTAACTTGCTCGCCTTCTTTTAGAACTCTTCCGTCAAAAGTACAGTCGGCTTGTAGCGTGACTGCGCCAAGGCTAGCTTGGTTACTTGCTTGAGGCGTGGCAAATTTTGTTTTGCTACAGTTTTGAAAAAGTGAAACAAATAAAAATGCCGCAATTAAAAAAACGATTGGTCGCATAAAACATCCCCCGATGTGCTATCAACATCTATTTCAAAAATGAAACCTGCCAAATTCGACTGAACACTTTGGGTGCGTGTGAAGATGAGACAACTTGTGTATTGTTTGATCGATCTTTTTATTTGTCGCAGGTAAGCGTATGTGATTTCTAAGAAAAACTTGTTCGTATACTATTCAATCAATGAACTAAACTTATACATGGCGTTTTATAATTTGAGCTTTGAGGCAAAGAAGCTTTTAGTTACATATAGATAAAAAATTTCTATTTTTTGGGTTCCGCGCTGGATACAATTTTGCTGTATCAAATTGAAACGTTGGAGATGCGCGATGTTGTATGTAATAAAGAATTTAAAAGGCCTTGGCATTATAACTTTGTCAGTAGTAACAATCCTGGGCACAACGCTGGCCTCAGCGCTGGCCTCAGCACAGTCCAATCAATGTCAGAGCTTATTTGAGAATGGGCGCGGGCAAGACCACACTACTATTACGAATAGACTTAAAGAAATGTATCAAGAATATCGGGCAGATAAACTTCTACTTGCGGTGCCTCTAACGATTGGTGATGTTAGTTTCACAATGGGAAGCTTTCAACTGCATAAACAAAGTTGGTACGAACCTGATGCACTTTATATCGGGGTAGCGAATAATTTAAAAGTAGGGTTACATCACTTTTACATGGTGGCCGAAAATGTACGGCTGGACGGTGAAAAGCTTTTAGCGCCTTTGAAAGTAAAAACGAGTCGCAATGCAGATCCACCCGCATTTACTGAGGGCGTAGTCTTTAAGTTGAAAGTTGATCCCGCCACATTGAAGGCTTTAGTGGAAATGATGAAGGCTTATGACAAGGTTCCTTCCATGACTTGTTTACATCCGATCTATCAGATTTTATCTAAATTAGGAATTTACATTGATCCAGATGTGACTAAAGGCCCCAATATTACGGTTTCGCAATCAAGATTCATAATGGCGTTACTCAATAACAAAGTTAATATTCTTTCTAATGGTCAACTGCAGCCTCTACCCGTAGAAATGTTTGCAGCAAATAAAAATAAACTTTCTTGGTTTTTAGCGAACATGGGCGTGATTGATGATTCATTGTACAATGCAACAGTCCCTATTCTTGAAAATTTAGCGTCGGTAAAACAACGTCTAGAGGATACGCAAAACCATCTAAATTTAGTCGGCGATATGCCACTTGATTTTCGTAATCGTGAAGTTGAACGCTTAATCAGAGTTTTATTAAATCATCCTTAATTGTATTTTGAGCTAAGACTTGGCCGCGCTCGTTATTTGGTATAGCCTTGCTTGAATCAATACAATCGTTATTTTTTTTCTTTTATTTTCTAATTTGAGCTTTGCCAAAGCAAGGCGTGTTTTTAATACGCCGGTCAAAAATTTTACTGAGGCTAAATTATTTTTAGCCAAGCAATTAGAAGCTTTTGATTATAAAACTATTTACTGCGGTTGTCGCGTTAATGGCAAAAAAATCGACTTAGAGACTTGCGGCTATAGGGTGCAAAAAAATAGAAACCGAGCGACTCGGCTTGAGTGGGAGCACGTTGTTCCAGCCGAAGCCTTCGGGCAAAGTTTTATTGAATGGCGCGAGGGTGCACTTGCCTGCCAGCACCGTACACGTAAGCTGAAAGGTCGTAAGTGCGCTGAGACTAACGCCGAATTCAATAAAATGGAATCAGACCTCTATAATTTGTTTCCCGAGATTGGGGAATTGAATGGATTACGTTCAAATTATTCGATGGCCAGCATTTCCTATTCTAAAAAATATTTTGGTGGCTGCGCGGTTAAATTAGCCGATCGAAAATTTGAACCGCAAGATAACGCCAAAGGAATCGTTGCGCGAACTTACATGAATTTAGATAACCGCTACCCTGGCCATGGTGTTATCTCAGCTAAAAATCGCGAGCTTTTTGCGAGCTGGAATCAACTCTATCCAATTACGAAGTTAGAGTGCCAGCGATGGCATCGGTTTGAAATTTTTAACGGTTACAAACATTTATTCACTCCGCAATGCTTGGGGCTTTTGTTAGAATAATCAGCGTTATTAAAGCCTCGCTGGTTCAATTACAAATTTTTATGCTTTTGTCATTTCTTTATGATTACGACAAAGTTAGCCACTTGTTTATTTCTCAGAAGAATTAGGTCCTGCCACGATCGGGCCCCTAACTTGCTTTCAGTATTATGAAGCCTATATTAATCCCGGGAGTTTGTATGCGTGCTATTTCAATATTAACATTTTTTGTAGGTTTTTTTATTAATGGCTCGGTGCAGGCACTTGAATCAAGCTATCGAATTGTATCAAGCTATAAAATAACTGACAATGTCGAACGCTTTAATTTGCCTGATGGCAACACCATTGGAACGATGTTTTGTACTGCAGAACCTGCGACTGCCCAGATCATGATTGTCGACAGCCGAGTACCAGATGGAGCTTTGGGCGTTAATTACTCATTGGCATCATATGAGGCTTGTTTAAAAACAAAAATAGATGTCAAATTTAAATTACTTAATAAAAAATGTGTCGTTTATCTTGTAACCGACACGCAAACAAAAGCCGCGAAGTTTTTAGTTTCTAAATGTAAATAGAAGCAACTGCGGCGCGAACTGGAGACCTTTAGCGTGAAAAAAATTGCGACAATTTTAAATGTTAAAACTGCAATATTAATTTTAACCTTAGGTTTGCAAGCGTGCACCTCGGCGGAAAAATCAACGCAAGCTGAATCTTCAACCTCGGAAAGAAGAGTCGCCAGCCAATTTAACGAAAAAGTGGTCATCAGCGGATTAGACCGGCCTTGGGCCGTCGTGGCTGGACCCGATGGCAATATCTGGATTACTGAAAAACGAAGCGCAAATATTTTAATTTACAATGCGCAATTTCAGTTACAAAAAAAACTTAAGGTGTCAGGGGTTACTAGCTACGTGGAAGGTGGTTTACTAGATTTAGCATTTCATCCCCAATTTAGTCGCACTCATTGGCTTTATTTATCCTACACGATTAAAGTTGGTAGTGGCACCCAAACCCAAATCGTGCGTTTCACTTATCGCGACGGAAAATTACAAGATCAAAAAATGTTAATTGGCGGACCGGTGTCTGAACAAGGGCATCACTACGGCAGTCGCCTTTTATTTGATGATCATGGTTATTTATTAGCTTCGTTCGGCGAGCGTTACGAAGGGGCAAAAGCTCAAGACATGAATGTGATGCACGGAAAAATTGTTCGCATTACTGATGACGGTAAAATTCCGGCAGATAATCCTTTTGGACCAAATAGCGCAATTTATACTATCGGGAATCGTAATCCGCAAGGTTTAGACATACATCCGATCAGTCGCCGCATTTTTGAATCTGAGCATGGCCCGTCTGGCTTCGATGCGCCCGGAGGCGGTGATGAGATTAACGAAATTATCGCGGGCAAAAATTATGGTTGGCCGATGTATCATCACAAATCTGAGCCCGCGGGTTTTGTCGGTCCTTTAGCCGAATACACGCCGGCCATTGCGCCGTCAGGAATTATTTTTTATACCGGCAACGCTCTACCTCAATGGAAAAATAATTTATTTGTAGCGGCGCTGCGTGGTCAAAGATTGGTGCGACTTAATATTGACACGCGCGGAACGGTTCGCGACACCGAAGATTTACTGGTAGATAAGTATGGAAGGCTTCGAGATGTTGCCACCTCTCCAGATGGAAGCTTGTTGGTCTTGGCCGAAGATGGTCGCCTCATTCAACTAAATTAATTTTCAAAGTAGTTATTTTTTAATCATTTTATCTTAACTTGCACCGTGGGCCTAAAAGCAACACTTAAACCCAGGTGTTGCCTAATTCCCTATTCGTTTGGAAAATGACCCCTTCAATTACACATAAGCTCGCTGGCGTGCCTTTTATTTCTATTTGAAGGCATAAGCACTATGGTTTCGTGTTTGCTGTTAAGCAAGTTAATGAAAACGTTTTCAACAACAATCTAAAGGAGATTTTTATGTTAAGAGCAGCTATTTTATTTTTCGTTATAGCATTAGTTGCCATTTTATTTGGAGCTACTGGTTTTGCCGGTGTTTCAATGGAAATTGGTAAAACAGTTTTATTTGTATTCTTAGTATTAGCTGTGATCAGCTTCGTAGCAAGTCTTGTTACTGGCAATCGCAACCCTAAGATTTTACCATAAATAACCATTGATCTAAATTTTACTGGAGTACCAATGTCTTTTAAAAAAATGTTTCTAGCCTCTGTAATCGCAGTAACTTTCACGGCAGGCGCTTCAGTTGCGATCGCCGAGACAGTTGGCGAAAAAGTATCTGAAGCCGGCAGCGATATGAAAAAGTCTATTAAAAAAGGCGCTCGCAACGTGAAAGATAAAACGTGTGAAATGGTCAATGGTAAGATGGAATGCGCCGCTAAAAAAATAGGTCACAAGCTGCAAAATGCGGGTGATGAGATTAGCGACAAAGCAAACGACCATAAGTAGATTTTTGTAATAAGTAATTGGTTAGTTGATAAATAAAAGAGGTGTGTATGTTAAAGTTAAAAAGTTTTGTTCTATTAGGAATTTCAAGTTTAATAACTCTAACCGGTACGTCGACTTTTGCAGCTGGTGGCCTTTTTGCTGAACCCATGCTGACTTACGAGTCAGGTGAGTCAACAACAAGCTATGGGGCGCCATTTGCCAACTCAACTGGAACTATTAAAGGCGTGGGCCTAGGGGCTCGATTGGGATTTCACTTATCTGAAATCTTTTTTCTTGCCGCAGACGCTCGTTACGCAAAACCACAAGTAAAAGACTCAAGCTTTAACACAGATTCGAATGCGACGGCATATAATTATGGCCCCGTTATTGGAATTCAAGTTCCTATTTTGGGATTACGTGTTTGGGCCAGTTCTATTCTAGGTGGGGAATTAGATCCAGAAATTAGTAATGGTATTAATATGAAGTTCACAAAGGCACAAGGTTATCGTGTTGGCGCGGGTTTTCATATTTTGATGTTGAGTCTGAATTTAGAATATCAAGATTCTAATTATGGTTCAACTACAGTGGAAAGCGCCGGTTCAACGCCTGGCAATGCCGACAGTATAAGCCTGAAGAATAAAGCTTATATTGCTAGCTTAAGCTTTCCACTCGATTTTTAATTTAAGTTTACAGTCTTAAACGAAAACTCTAAAAGGAGAAATTATGAATAACGATACACTTAAAGGTAAATGGACAGAGATTAAAGGCGAAATTCAAAAACAGTGGGGGAACCTAACTGGTGATGATTTAGATAAAACTAAAGGTGACATGACGGCCGTTGGTGGACTTTTACAACAAAAGTATGGAATGGCCAAAGCTGATTTTCATGAAAAACTTTCTGGTATTTACAGCAAATTTGAAGCAAAAAAAGAAGAGATTTTACGCGATTCAGCTGGCGCAGCTGAAAAAGCTAAAAACGATTTACGCGACTCAAATAAAAAACACTAATTTTTTAATACAAATTATAATAAAAAACTTATCTTAAAAGGAGATACAAAATGCAACCACAATCACCAACTCAATCAGCATCTTCAACTATCGCTTCTGGGGCTCAAGACCTAAAAAGTCAATTAAACGGAAAAGCTTCTTCTGTAGTTAACTCTGCATTATCTGCGGCTGGTCCAATGGCGTCTCAGCTATCTGAGCGTTTTGAAGACGTTCGCGGAAACGCAGTTGAATACTACGATTTCACTATGGATTACTTCAAACGTCATCCAGGACGTTGCTTAGCAACTGGCGCGGCTTTAGGCCTAGCAGCTGGATTATTATTACGCAGCCGTAAGTAATTACGATTCGTTTTTAATTAATTATTGAAATGGGTTTTTCTTCGGAAAAGCCCATTTTTTTTGCTTGTTTACAATCTCTTGATCTCTGATGCAGAAAATGATTTTATAGCGCCTTGGGCCAGCTAATTATTATTATTATTTGTCTTCTGCTTAATGCGATTTTTTCATGTATTGAGATGGCCTTCGTTGTCGTATCACGTCCCCACTTAAAGCAATTAGCTTCGAACGGTTCTAAAGCCGCGCAAAGAATCTTATTCTTGAAACGCAACCCTGAGCGCGCATTATCTGTATTGCAAATTGGTATCACGTTAGTTGGCGCTATTTCAGCCGCCGTTACGGGTACCGCGGCCGAACACTTGATTGGCCCACAGATAATTGCAATGTTTCAAGTCGAACCTGAGACGGCCGCCGGATTAGCAATTGGCTTGATTGTATTACCGCTAACATACTTTAGCGTTGTTATTGGAGAATTAGTTCCGAAGTCTTTAGCCTTACGATTTCCGATGCGGTTTGCATTAAGCGGTGGAATTATTTTAATCGTATTAGATCGTTTTTTTGCTCCTTTCGTATTTTTACTTGAGATCTCAACCAAATTTTTTACGCACATAATTTTTGCACGTCTTAGGCCTGAACATGCGGCGGATCAGCCGAACCTGATTGATATTGATCCTCTTTCTGAATCACACAAGCAATACGTCTTTAACTTAATTAACGTCGATAAGCGAACGGTTCGCGATATTATGATTCCATGGGAAAAAATGGCAACGGTCTCGATTGGCGAACATTACCATGATGTTCTTGAAAAAATTAAAACCTGCCGGCACACTCGCTTGCCCGTCTGTAATGATGGAAAAATTGTGGGGTTACTGCATACGAAAGAGTATATGGCAGAAGCGGAAATTTCAAAGATTGATTGGACGCAGTTAATCCGCCCAATATTAAAAATGAATCCCACTGAACCGATATTGAATGCCCTTAAGAAATTGCAAATTCATAAAAATCACATGGCCTTGGTCTATATTGAAGGCGAGCCCGCTGGCGCCATTACGATCGAAGATATTTTTGAAGAAGTTGTCGGTGAAATTTTTGATGAAGACGATGATCCTAAAACTTTGTTATCAACTAATTCTATAATCCGCACGATGAATCTAAAGAGTGGTAAAAAATAACATTTAAGTTTTGATTTTTAAGCGGCTCTTAATTTATCTAATTCAAGCGCTTCTTGCTTGAGGCTGGCGCGCGAACATATAGTTTCAAAGTCTTCAATTGAAATTAATTCAGGCGCTTTCAATTTACTTTGCAGGCCTGTCGTTTCATAAAAATTATCAATGGCGCTTTTTAATTTCGTTGTGGTCAATTCAATATCTTGAATAAGGGCCACTAAGCTGCTGCCATATTTCGGGAACATGGCTGACTGAATTTCGTTTTCATTGCCCGAAACAATTTTCGGTTCATTTTTGAATAGGCTAGGTACGCGCTTTTGCATTTCGTTATCAATTGTAAAATAGGCCGCCGAAAGAGTATTTACTAAACGTTGATAGTCACCCGGGTGACTAAATTCAATCTTACACGCTTGTTCAAATTGCGGTCGTACTAAAGCTAAAAAAGGTTGATCGCCCTGAAACTGAGACTCGATAGAATTCACCTGTTTTTTGATTTTTGCTTTTAGCAATGTTCTTAAGACCGCGATATTGGCTTCAATTTGGCGAATTTTTTCGACGTGCTTCTTATGCCTTAAATAGATGTACCCGTACCGAATTCCCCAAAAAATGGAGCCCAGCAAAGCTAAAACACCTAGTACTTGCGATATAATAGTTAAATAACTCACTTACCACTTAACGGTTTGCTAGGAAGTAAAGATTAATTAAAATTAAACTAAATTTCTTGTTTAGGGCTAAGGGCAGATAATCCGTATCAAATTAAGAAAGATTACAATAAAGTCATAGCGCAGACCTGCCTTGCATAAAAAAGAGCAATGCCAAAAATAAAAAAATGGTTCATATTAGGTCATGGCAACATTGATTTCGGCATACCAACTTTCTAAAAGTTTTGCCTCTAAAACTTTATTTCAAAGTATATCATTTGCAATTGATACGAGCGAGCACATCGGCCTGATCGGTCCAAACGGCGCCGGTAAATCAACTTTGTTAAGTCTGCTCTCAAAACAACAGAAAGCAGATGATGGACAAATTTCTTTCGCGCAAAACTTACGTATGGGTTACCTCATGCAAAAGCCCACTTTTCCGAAAGAAGATTCAATTTATGGCGCTCTGATGTCGGTTGTTGACGATCAGTACGATTCAGAAAACTTGCAATTAGCCTACGAACTTATTTCGAAACTCGAGTTAGATCAATTTCCGGATGGGGTGGAAAAATTAATTTCGACCTTATCGGGCGGATGGCAAAAAAAGGTAGCCTTAGCCCGCGAGTTAATGAAGCGTCCAAATTTACTTCTACTGGATGAGCCGACGAATCATCTTGATTTAGAAAGTATTTTATGGCTTGAGGACTTTTTAAATAAGCAGTCATCACTAGCGCTGTTAACGGTAACGCACGATCGACGATTTTTACAGAACACGTGCCAAATTATTTTCGATTTAGACCCTCGCTTGCCCCAGGGCCTCTTACGAACTAACGGAAGCTATGACCAGCATATCGATAATAAAATGCAGCTGGTTGAGGGGCAGAAGCGTTTGGAAGATAAACGGCGCAATACCATGAAGATCGAAAAAGATTGGCTGGCGCGCGGCCCCCAGGCGCGTTTAACAAAACAGAAAGCCCGCATTGATCGCGCTTACGATTTGATTGATGAAGTTGCGCATTTAAAAAACCAAAATAAAACCACAAATCTTAATTTAGACTTTGGTAGCACAGAAAAATCACCAAAAAAATTAATTGCCGCTGAAAACATAGGAAAGTCGTTTCAAGACCGTTTACTTTTTGAAAATTTCACGACGTTTATAAGCCCTGGCCATCGCTATGGGTTAATCGGACCTAACGGCTGCGGAAAATCAACTTTGCTTAAGTGTCTGATGGGAAAAGAGCCTGTTGATTCAGGCGACGTTTTTGTTAACGAAGACATTGAAGTTTCTTATTTTGAACAAGGTAAAGACACCATTAATCCGCAGATATCGGTTTTAAAAGCAATTTGTCCTGAAGGTGATTATGTGCACTTTCAAGATGAACCCGTCTTTGCCCGTTCTTACTTAAGTCGCTTTTATTTTCGCGCTCAACAAATGGATATGCCGGTTGGCCAGCTTTCAGGCGGAGAGCTGAGTCGACTTATTTTAGCAAAGTTGATGTTGAAAAAAGCGCATGTGCTTATTCTAGATGAGCCAACGAACGATCTTGATGTCGAAACTTTAGAAACCCTTGCAGACTGCCTGGTCGAATTTCGTGGCGCCGTTATTTTAGTAAGTCACGACCGCTATTTCATGGATCAAAATTGTGATGTGATCTGGGCGTTTGATATGAATGCGAAACAGATTGTAACTTTTGCCGATACTATCCAATGGGAAATTTGGTTTAAGCAAAATCAAAATAAGAAAGCAGTGGCGCCTTCTAAAAGTAGCGGAAAATCGAGCTCAGAAAAAAAAGGCCTATCTAATAAAGAAAAAATTGAATTTGAAAAAATTGAAACCGTCATTGCCAGCGAAGAAAAAAATCTAGTTGCCTTACAGGCTGAGCTTGCAAAGCTCGAAACCCAATCTAACTTTGCCCGGCTATCGGAACTAACCACGCAAATCGCGAATACCGAAGGTCAGATTGAAAAACTTTTTAAGCGTTGGGAAGAGTTGACCGCTAAAAATATCACAAGTTAAGGTTAAAAAATTAACGGCAATAGGGCCTTAGGTGGCAATTTGCAGTGAGTTTCGCGAAACCAAGTTTGAATATCAACCGCTTCGCTTTCTAGTGACTCATCCGCCAAGTCAGCATTTTGATACATTACCTGTACGTAATGCATTAACTCGTGGGCTAAAGAATCATCGATACAACGATTGGTTTTTTTGTAATAGGCCGCTTGGTCCATTAAAAAAATCTGGTTAGTTTTAAAAGCGTAAGCATTAGTAAAAACGTCCGGTCTCATATTCCACTGCGGTTCGATATCGTCTTGAAATTTTTTAAGCGATGTTTGGCTCTGCAAGTTCAGCTTTGGCAAGGGCAGCTGGGGCCGTAATTCTAAATTCTTTTTCTTTAAGACTTCCGCTAGAATTGCCTCAGGCGTAAATTGCAAAACTGCAGGCGCTGGCGCAGGTTTTACTTTTTTGGTGGCGGCGACGCCGTTCATGGTAAACAAAGAAAAGATCAATAAAACGATTTGTACTTTCATGTTTCCCCCTCGAAAGTGTCAAAGTTATGTACGATTGCACCTTTTTCTTATAACTATTTTACGACAGGAATGAAATTGAATCCTTCAATTTTGAAAAATGTCGCTAGTTCAAATGTTCTCATGTTAAATTGCGATCATGAAGTGGGGACCTTTTTTAATATTATTAGTGATTTTTTTCAGTGCAAGCCAATCAACCTGGGCAGCGCCCCGTCACAATGTAAGTGTTAGCTCAGTCGATTTAATTCCAGAGACCTTTGAGCAAGCGCCCAGTGAACAACCTGAAATTTTTGACTCTAACTTAGGTAGCCCCGTCATGACGAATGCGGCGGAAGTTCGCGTACCAAGCCGGCTTGTTATACCGATCTCTACTACCGTGAAAATGATGCCGAATCACATGATTGAAAAAGCCAGTTCAATAATTAATAATGCTGAAAAAGTAATGGTGGCTGAAGGTAAAAAATTAGGAACTGCGTGCAATCATTACGTAGGACGTGTTTTAGAGGTGTCGGGATTTATAAAAAAAGGTTTTTTAGCGAATGACTTCGATGGCTACGCTAAAAAATATATTTCGCATTACCGAGCGGTTGACTTTGATCGTACGCAATCGGCCGCTTCAGCCGCTAGGCTGCAAGATTATATTTGGTCATTTCCAGAACGAACGCCGTTTATTTTGCAGTGGAGCCGGGGTAAAAGCTTTGGACATATAGCGTTGATGGAGCGCGTGGGCGATCAACTTATTATTTACCAGGCCAGTCTACATAAACACACGGCTAGAAAAAATCTGACCACGGTTAAAACATTGCTGACTGGTTATAACCGCCGCACATTAACCGTTTATACCGAATTAACCCCTTAATGACTCAGATAATCTAATTGACCCCTTCAAGGATAATGGCTGCAATAGCTAGATTGCCCGGAGGTTTTTTGAAAAAGAATTTGTTAAAATCGCTGCTAGTTTTAAGCGTGGCACTTTCAATTTTTGGCTGCAATTCAGACAAGAAAAATGAACCCAAAAAAAATAAAACAACCGCCTTAACTTCGGTGGCTAAAATTGCATGGGCAGCTTCGGCATTAGAAAATCCGCAAGTTAAGGTTTTTAATGAATTCGGAGAACCCATTACGAATGCGAAAGTATTAGTAGGAATGGCACCGGAAGTTCCCTTTCAAGGAAATCTTTTTTTATCTGACTCTTCAGGCGCAGCTCTAATATCGAAAGAATGGAAAGTGGCGGCGCCGGTTTCAATCGAAGCTGATGGTTATGTGCGCCTCACATTATTGAATCAACAACCGGGAGATATAACAGTCCGCTTAACACCCCTTCATTTACCGCAAGCGGTTGAATTAACCGGCGAGGTTACGCAATTGCCAATTAACAATGGTGATAAACTAGTTGATTTTGGATTAGTGATGCCGGCTTTAGGCCGCTCCGACTTGCTGAATTTTAATATTAACTCGGTGATTAGCCCTTATTCGGATGTCTTAACAATTGCCGGTCAACAGAATGCAATTCCTACTAATCTTTCTTTGCCGGCCCAAAAAGAAAATTTTATTTTTAATTTATCAGTAGCCAAACCCGTCTACCGAATGAAAGTTTCAACTTTAGGTCCAAAAAGATTTTACGTGGCCAGCGGCCGCTTCGTTTTTAAGACCGTGATCGAAGAAGTTCGTAAGGGTGTACCGTTCTATCAACAGCTTAATAGTTTTATGATCTCAGGCGGATCCGTGCGCGATGTCACTTTAGTTAATGAAACAACTCATTTAGATATTCCCGGAAACGAGTTGCAATTTAACGAGACTCTTCAAGTAAATAGTACTTTAGGAAATGAAGACGAAATAACGCTTTTAATTGCGGCTAGCCTTGTGGCCGATACAATGATTCCGAC